>JAUJMI010000173.1 GCA_030446945.1 Longimicrobium sp.
CTTCCTCGAACACGGCGTCGCCGATCACGTCGGCCACGGACATCTCGTAGCCGCGGGTGAGCCAGCGCATGCTCTTTTCCACGCGCTCGGGCGTCTTGACGAGCCCGTCGCGCTCGGGGTTCTCCCCCAGATCCGCGAGCATGAAGCGCACGAGCTCTTCGAACGCGGGCGCCTCTCGCTCGGAGGCGGGAACGATCAGTTCGGTCATTTATTCTCCCGTGTACTCCGCGTAGTTCCGCGGCGTTTCCCATAGTACGATGCGCGCCAGCCTGCCCCGGGGCACGCGCGGCGCCAGCTGGTTCCAGATCGCCACCACCAGGTTCTCGGTGGAGGGGATCACCCCCTGCAGCCAGGGGACGTCCAGGTTCAGGTTGCGATGGTCCATCTGCCCGATCACCTCGTCCGCCACGTCGCGCAGCTCGCCCAGGTCCACCAGGTAGCCGGTGCGCGGGTCCGGCTCCCCTTCCACCGTCACGTCCATCTCGTAATTGTGGCCGTGCCAGTTGGGATGATTGCAGGGCCCGTAGATCCGAGCGTTCTCCTCGTCCGTCAACGCGGGGTTGTGCAGGCGGTGCGCGGCCGAGAAGTGCACCCGCCGTGTGACGCGGACTTTGGGCACGGGCTCCCTCCGGGGGTTCGTATGCAAGAAAAGGCCAGTCTCGCGACTAGCGAGACCGGCCCCGAGCCAGGACGCACAAGGGAGGATTTTTGAAGCCAGTGTGATACACTGTTTGGGTGACTTCCCCGCGGCTTGCCGCCTTCCTCCGGAGAGGCGTGACGTCTGCCACAAGAGCAGGTCCCTGCTTCAAAACTGTTGGCTCAAAAATGTAGCTCCCCGGTACGCCCGACGCTGATGAAGGTAGGGTGGATGCGGGGCGGCGTCAAGGTGCATGGCGAGGCCCCTCACCCCCGGCTCGTTACACTCGCCTGCCCGCTACCGCACGTGGCGCAGGCACCTCGTAGGGGCGCGATTCATCGCGCCCGTGCTCTCCCTCGCGACGAACCGACCTCAACCTCCTCTGTCCACAAAAAAAGGGGAGAGGCGCACCGCCCCCTCCCCCGAGTCCGCGCAGGCGGACTTTGTGCTTTTGTTGCCGCGAGTTCACTCGCCCCGGCTTGCCTCAGAACAGCAGCCGGTACACCAGTGCCAGGTTGCGCCCCGGGTTCGGCGCGAAGTCCTTGATGCGGCTGGCCGCGTCGCGGTAGCGCTCGTCCAGCAGGTTGTCGGCGCGCAGAGTGATGGAGTGCACGCGCGCGCTGCGGATCACGGTGTAGCCCACGCTCACGTTCACCAGGTCGTACGCGCCGGTCGGCGTCTCCGTGGCGATGGGGTCGTCGATGCCCTGGCCCTCGCGGGCGGCCACGCGATTCTGCGCGAAGGCGTGGCGCGCCTCGATGCCGGCGGAGAAGCGGTTGTTGTCGAAGCGCGCGGAGGCGCCCAGCCGCGCCGGGGGCATGAACGGCAGGTGGCCGCCGCCGCGGAAGTCGCCTCGCACTAGGTCGCCCGTCACGCCCAGCACCACGTGGCGCGCGACGGTGCCCTCCACCTGCCCCTCCAGCCCGCGCAGCTCGGCGCCGCGCTGGTCGTACTCGTAAAAGGGAACGCTGTCGCCCACCTCCTCGTCGAAGCGCAGGCCGCTGAGCAGCGGGTAGATGTAGTTGTCGATGCGGTTGTAGAAGGCGGCGAGCTGCGCGTTGATCCGCTCGGACTGCGCGCGGAGCACCGCCTCCAGGCCGCTGTTCGTCTCCACGCCCAGATCGGGGTCGCCGAGCTCGTACGCGCCGGTCGCGGCGTGGAAGCCGTCCGAGAAGAGCTCCTCAACCGTGGGCGCGCGGAACGAGCGGGCGGCGCTCACGTTGGCCGACAGCTGCTCCGCCACCGGCACGCTCAGTCCGATCGAGCCCGAGAGGTTGTTGAAGTCGCGGGTCACGCCGCCGCCGAAGCGCTCGCCCTCAGCCGCCCTCAGCCGGTACACGTCGTAGCGGGCGCCGGCCTGGAGCTGCGGGGCACGATCCCGGCCGCCCAGAGAGAGCGCCTGGTAGACGAAGAGGCCGCCGTTGCGCGTGTTGGCCGCCGGGGTCAGCGCCTCCTCCCCCTCGGGCGAGTACTGGCGGAAGAGTCCGGAGACGCCGAACGCGCCGTTCAGGCGGCCGTGCGCCGTCCTCGCGATCAGCCCCGCCGTCTGCGTGCGCAGGTTGAAGGTGGTTCCGATCTCGCCGGTGTCCTCCACCTCGTCGTGCGTGTACCACTGCGCGGAGCCCTCGGCGCGCAGGTTGGTGAAGAAGCGGCCGCCCAGCGCCACGTCCGCGCGCGTCGTGCCCTCGTACCGGTAGCCGCGGATGCGGATCCCCGACTCCTCCGCGTCGGCCGAGGCGGGGAGGCCGTACTGGAAGCCGTAGCCGTTGAACGCCAGCCCGCCCTGCACCCGCTCGCCGATGTAGCCGGCGCCCGCCTGCGCGTAGCGGTTGCGGAAGAAGGTGTTCTCGAGCGTCCCGCCGCCGCCGGTGCGCACGTCGTCCACGTTGCGGTAGCCGCCGCGCCCGCTCACCGCGAACGACCCGCCAACGGGCAGGACCAGCTCGGCCGTGGCCGCGCCGCCCGGGTTCACCGACTCGCCCTGCACCGCCACGTACCCCTCGGCGTGCGTGGGCACGGTGGTGGGGATGTTCTGCGCGATGACGTTCACCACTCCGCCCAGCGCGTTGCTCCCGTACAGCAGCGAGGCCGGCCCGCGCACCACTTCCAGGCGCGTGGCGGCCAGCGGATCGATGGAGAGCGAGTGGTCGGGCGACGAGGCGGAAAGGTCGCCCGTGCGCTGGCCATTCTGCAGCACCAGCACGCGCTCGCCGCTCAGCCCGCGAATGACCGGGGTGGAGGCGGCGGGGCCAGAGTAGCGCACCGAGAGTCCGGGCTGCGTGGCCAGCGTCTGCGCCACGCTCGCGCCCAGGTTGCGCTCCAGCTCCTTGCCCGAGATCTCCGCCGTCGACTGCGTGATGCGGAGCGGGTCCGCGCTGCCCGGCGAGGCGGTGACGTTGATCCCCTCGATGGCGAGCGGCGTGGCGCGCATGCGGATCTCCACCGTCACCGCCTCGCCCGATTCCGGGACGACCACGACGGAGTGCGCGGGCGCGTAGCCCAGCAGCGTCGCGTCCAGGTGGTACGTCCCTGGGCGCAGCGCGCGGAAGGTGAAGGAGCCGTCGCCGCCCGTGGTGATCGAGCGGCTGATCTCCGCGATGGTGACGCGGGCGTTGGGGAGCGGGGCGCCGGATGCGTCGCGCACGACGCCCGTGATGGGGCCCATGCCGTCGGCGTGCGCCGCCGCCGGGGCGAGCCACGCAAGCGCGGCCGCGGCGAGCGCGGCCCGCACGAAAGTACGGAACTTCATCTCTTGACTCCTGGACGGACAGATCGGATGCACCCCGGGCATTCGCGCGCGGAGTGTGGTCACGGTGCGCGGCCGAACGGGCGCCGCGGTCGTCAGGAGATGCTGGGAGGTCCGCGCGGAAGGGATGGCGACGCCGCCAGCAGGCGGCGCTCGATGCTGGGAGCCGCCGCCGGGGTGGGGGCGTCGACGAATCCGGCGCGCAGCGCGATGCCGCGCTCCGGGAGCGCGAGCGTGCCGTTCGCCAGCGTCTGGCAGAAGGCGCAGTCGCGCGGGTGCTCGGGAGCCGGGGCGCGGTCGCCGCCGGAGCCCGGCGCGTAGATCGTGATCTCCGCCTGCGCCGGCGGCGCCGAGCGGTGCAGCAACGCCCCGAGGTCGCCGCCCAGCACGTGGGCCAGGGCGGCGATCAGAAGAAAGAGCCGGGCGTTGAGACGGTGTGTCATAGGTCGGCGGGTACCCCGCGCGAACGGCGGGAGTTCCCACCGTGGACGGCCGCGCTCACGACAGGAAGCTCCGCAGGCGCGCGAGGTTGGCGCGGTCGGCCGCTGCGTGGTCGTCACCTTTGGGCGTCTCCAGCACCTTGGGCAGCGGCGCGAGCCGCTCGTCGGTCATGATGCGCCGGAACGGCTCGTCGCCCAGCGTTCCTTCGCCGATCGCCTCGTGGCGGTCCTTTTTGCTGCCAAAGGCGCACTTGGAGTCGTTCAGGTGCAGGAGGCGCAGCCGGTCCAGCCCCACCGTATCCGCAAGGCGCGCGATGACGCCGTCGTAGTCCTCGCGCAGGTCGTATCCGGCGGAGTAGACGTGGCAGGTGTCCAGGCACACGCCCACGCGGTGACGCTGAAGGGGCGAGATGCGGTCGATGATCTCCGCCAGCTCCTCGAAGGTCGAGCCCAGCACGCGCCCGGCGCCCGCCGTCGTCTCCAGCAGCACCATCGTGGAGCCGGGGACCTCCTCCAGCGCCTGCTCGATGAGCGCGGCGTTCTGCGCCAGCCCGCGCGCCATGTCGCCGTCGGTGGCGTTTCCGGGATGGGTGACGAGCGCGTCCAGCCCCAGGCGCTCCGCGCGGCGCAGCTCGCCCTTGAACGCCTCCAGCGACCTGTCGCGCAGCACCGGATCGGCGGTGGCGAGGTTGATGAGGTACGAGTCGTGGGCGTTGGTGTAGCCGATCGCCCGCGACGCGATTCCATCGCGAAAGGTCGCGGCGTCCTCCTCCCCCACCTCCACCTCGGCCCAGCGGTTGGGCTGCTTGGTGAAGATCTGGATGGCGGTGGCGCCGATCTCCTCGGCGCGGCCCGGTGCGTTGCAGCACCCGCCGGCGGTGGACACGTGGGCTCCCAGCAGCATCGCGCGTCGTTCCTTCGGTTGGGGGAGGCGCGAAAGTATACGGAGTTTAGGGGGGCGTCAACGAACGGCAGTGCCTAGTGCCTAGTCCCCAGTCTCCCGTTTCCCGTTTCCCATCACCCCACGCCGAACAGCTTCGCGCGCTCGCCGTAGCGCGCGTGCAGCGCCTTCTTGAGCGCGGGGTGGCGATCGAGGTTCGGGTCTTCGTCGACGATGCGGCGGGCTTCGCCACGGGCTTTCGAAAGGAGCGCCGTATCCTTTTCCAGGTCGGCGAAGCGGAAGGCGGGGAGGCCGGACTGGCGCGCGCCGAAGAGGTCGCCATAGCCGCGGAGGCGCATGTCGGCCTCGGCGATGGCGAAGCCGTCCTCCGTGGAGGCGAAGATGCGCAGCCGCTCCAGGTGCTCGGCGCCCGAGGAGAGGAGGATGCAGAAGCTTTCCTCGGATCCGCGTCCGACTCGGCCGCGAAGCTGGTGGAGCTGGGAGAGGCCGAACCGCTCCGCGTGCTCCACCACCATCACCGTCGCGTTCGCCACGTCGATCCCCACCTCGATCACCGTGGTGGAGACGAGGATGTCGATTTCGCCGGCCCCGAACGCGCGCATCACGCGATCCTTTTCCTCGCCCGGCATCTGGCCGTGGATCAGGGCCAGGCGGAAGTCGGGGAAGAGGAGGCGCAGCGATTCGAATTCCTCGGTGGCGGACTTGAGGTCGAGTTTTTCGGACTCGTCCACGAGCGGGTAGACGAAGTACGCCTGCCTCCCCTGCTCCACCTGCTCCCGCACGAACGTGAGCACCTTGGGCCGTGCCGAGTCGTTGCGCAGCGCGGTGCGGACGGGGCGGCGGTTGGGCGGGCGCTCGTCGAGAACCGAGATGTCCAGGTCGCCGTACAGCGTCAGCGCGAGCGAGCGCGGGATGGGGGTGGCGGACATCACCAGCGTGTCGGCGTGCGTGCCCATCTCGGTGAGCGCGAGCCGCTGCTTCACCCCGAAGCGGTGCTGCTCGTCCACCACCACCAGCCCCAGCTTGCGGAACTCCACCGCCTCCTGGATCAGCGCGTGGGTCCCCACCACCAGGTCCGCATCACCCACGGCGATGCGGTAGACGGCCTCCTTCCACTGCTTCGCGCTTAGCCGCCCCGTGAGGAGCGTGACGCCGGCGGGGACGTCGCCCAGGAGCTTGACCAGGGTGCGAGCGTGCTGCTCCGCCAGGATCTCGGTGGGGGCCATCAGCGCGGCCTGGTAGCCATTCTCCGCCGCGCGCAGCATCGCAAAGAGCGCCACCACCGTCTTCCCCGCGCCCACGTCGCCCTGCAGGAGGCGGTTCATGCGCCGCGGCGCGGCCATGTCGTCGCCGATCTCCTTCAGCACCCGCTTCTGCGCGCCCGTCAGCGCGAAGGGAAGCGATTTGTGGAAGGGGCGCACCAGGTGATCCTTTCGCTCGAAGGCGATCCCCTGGCGCTCCATGATGGCCTCGCGGCGCACGCGCGCGTGCAGGATCTGGAGGAAAAAGAGCTCCTCGAACGCGAGCCGCCGCCGCCCCTCCTCCGCCTCGGCCAGAGACGTGGGGCGGTGCATCTGGTCGAGTGCCTTCCACAGCGGCAGGACCCCCGCGTCGTCGCGCAGCGCGTCGTCCAGCGGATCGTCGCCCTTGGCGGACTCCAGCAGCCCGTCCAGGTTGTCCGCGATCAGGTTGCGGACCTGGCGGTGCGTAAGCCCCTCCGTGGCCGGATAGACGGGGAAGATGGCCCCCGTTTCCTCCGACGACTCCTCGCCCTCCGCGGCGATCACCGTGAACTCGCGCGGCTGGAACTGGCGGCCGTGGTAGAAGCGCACGGTGCCGGAGAGGAGGAGGAGGTCGCCTTTCTTGAGGACGCGGTCGAGGAAGGGCTGCCCCGGCCAAGAGCACTCGATCAGCCCGCTCCCGTCGCGCACCACCGCCTGGAAGATGCGCAGACCCCTGCGCGTGGGGAGCACGCCCTTGGACACCACGCGGCCGATGATGGTCGCCTCCATCCCCGGGTCCAGCGCGCCGATCCTGGTGATAGTGCTGGCGTCTTCGTAGCGGTGGGGGACGTGGAAGAGGAGGTCGCGCGCGTTGAGGAGCCCCATCTTCTTGAGGAGGTCCGCGCGCTTGGGCCCCACGCCCTTGAGGAACTGGATCGGGCGATCCAGCTCCGAGTACGCGGGAAGCTCCGCGCCCTCTGGCGTGGTGGGAAGTACGATCGGCTTGAGCGGCTTTACGCGACCCACGGGAGAAGTGCGTTAGTGCGTTAGTGCGTTCTGGACCGAATACCTGTCTCAGCTATTTGTCATCCTGAAGGAGCCGCGCGACGGAACGCTGCGCCGCACGCTGGGCTCCTGCGGCGACTGAAGGATCTAGCCGGCGAGGCAAGAGGCCCGGCGCGGCAAGCCGTCCTCCCGGCACGCGCAGTAGATCCTTCGCTCCGCGCCAAAGTATGGCGCCGGTGATAGGACGGAGAAGCGCGTCGCTCTGGATGACAAATGCGGGGGTGTGGTGCCACGCACCCGTTCCCTGGGTGCTGTCCCCTGTCCCCTGTCCCCTGTCCCCTGTCCCTCCCGTTCCCCGTTCCCCGTTCCCCGTTCCCCATCCCCCGTTCCCCGCCCTTCCTACATCGTCAGCACTTCCTCCGCGAACGCATCGATCTCGAACGGCACCAGGTC
>JAUJMI010000174.1 GCA_030446945.1 Longimicrobium sp.
CGCCGCTGGTGCCCGGCTCGCCCACCGTCGCGCGTGCCGAGGGGCGGTGGGAGCGGCGCGGCGTCTATCCGCTGGCGACGGTGACGCTCGCCACGTCCTGTCCCTTCGGCCTCTTTCGCAAGGAGCGAGACGTGGAGCTTCCGGGCGAGGCCGTCGTGTGGCCGCGCGCGGACCGGCCGTTGCGCGAGCCGCGTCCGGCGGGGGAGCGCGCCCGTCCGCCCGGCGAGCGCCCGGCCGGGGCCGCGGGGCCGCGCGGCGAGTTCCGCGCGCTGCGCCCCTTCCGCCCCGGCGACGACCCGCGCGACGTGCACTGGCGCACCACCGCGCGCGCCGGCGCCCCCGTCGTGCGCGAGTACGAGCGCGACCGCACCCGCGCGCTCTGGATCTGCCTGGAGCTGCGCGCCCCCGACGGCGACGACGCCGAGGCCGCCGTGGAGACCGCCGCCGCCCTGGCCGCCGCCGCCGCCCACCGCGGCGACGCCTTCGCACTGGCAACGGCGGACGCGCGCGTTCCGCCCGGAGAAGGGCCCGGCCAGCTCGAGCGCATCCTCGACGCCCTGGCCCGCGTCCGCTTCCGCGAGGACGCGCCCCGCCCCAGCCCTCCGGTTCCTCACAGCGAGTGCGTGTGGGTCACCCCCGGCCGCGCCGCGGAGGGCGGGTGGGGCGACGTCTTCGCCATGGGGGCGCGATGACCGTCGCACTCCTGCACCGCCGGCTGACGGCCGGCATGGCGCTGGCCGCGCTCGCCGCCTACGCCGCCGGCGCCGGTTTCGGCGTGGCGACGGCCGCCGCCGGCGCGGGGCTCCTGCTGGCTACGCTGTGGCAGCCGCCGGCGTCTTTGAGCACATGGGTGGAGCAGGGGACGCGCGTCGGCATCCTGGGGCTGTGCGCGTGGATGCTGCACGTCGCCTTCCTGCGCGGCGGCGACTTCATGCCGCAGGTGCTGGGGATGCTCCTCTTCCTCCTGGTGGCCGAGTCGCTGCGCTCGCTCGACGCCAGGAACGACATGCGGCTCTACTCGCTGAGCTTCGCCCTGATGATCGCGGCGACCGGGTACTATCCGGGGATCGCCTTCGCGGCGGCGTTCGCGGCGTACGTGGCGCTCTCGGCGCTGGCGATGATGGTCGGCTTTCTCCGGCGCCAGGCGGAGGGGTACCGCGCGCCGGAGATCCGCGTGGGCCGCCGCTTCCTGTGGACCACCGCGGCGCTGAGCGGGGTGACGCTGCTGATGAGCGCCGCCCTCTTCGTCGTCTTCCCGCGGCTGCCGCGGCAGTGGAACGTGCACGGCCGCGCCCGCGGCGGCGAGGCGATGGCGGGCTTCGGCGACGGCGTGGCGCTGGGGGAGCACGGCTCGCGGCTTCAGCTCAGCGAAAACCCGCGCGTCGCGTTCCGCGCCGAGTTCCCGGACGGCCCCCCGCCTGGCGTCTCCTCCATCCACTGGCGCGGCCGCTCGTACGACCGCTTCGACGGCGTCCGCTGGTCGCGCAGCCCCGTCGGCCTGGTCGATCTCCCTGCCGGCGCGTACCGCCGCCGCTGGGGCGGCGAGGCGCTGCGCGTGAGGATCTTTGGAGGGCCGCCGGGCGTGCAGGTGCTCTTCGGGCCACACCCGGTGCTGCGGGTGGAGGCGCGCTCGGCCGTGCGCCCCTTCCGCGACAACAGCGGCGACGTGCGCTTCAACGGCAACGAAACCCCGGTCTACACCGTCGTCTCCGGCCCGCCGTCCCCCCCGCCCGGGACGCTGGTGGAGGGCGACGAGGCCGATTCCCCGCAGCTCGCCCCCTACCTGATGCTCCCGCCAGTTTCACGGGAAGTCTGGCGGCTGGCCGATTCGCTGCGCTGGGGCACCGGCTCGCGGCTGGAGCAGGTGCAGGCGGTGGAGCGCCATCTGCGCGGCTTCAGCTACACGCTGGAGCTCCCCGCCACCCGCGCCGAGACGTCGCTGGAGCACTTCCTCTTCCGGCGCCGCGCGGGGCACTGCGAGTACTTCTCCACCGCCATGGCCATCCTGCTGCGCGCGCAGGGCATCCCCGTCCGCAACGTCACCGGTTTCCTGGGCGGCGAGTGGAACGAGGGCGCCCGCTACCTGCGCGTGACGGAGAACGACGCGCACTCCTGGGTCGAGGTCTGGTTCCCCGGCGCCGGCTGGGTTCCCTTCGACCCCACGCCCCCCTCGCGCGGCGACGTGGTGCAGCCGGGGTTCGGGAGCTCGTGGAGCGGCCCCTTCCGCTTCTGGTTCGACGGCGTGGAGTACCGCTGGTATCGCTGGGTGATCGACTACAACCTGGACCGGCAGCTCTCCGTCTTCCGCGGCATAGGCTCCCTCTTCTCGCGCGACGGCGATTCCCAGCGCGATGCCGGGCGCCCGCGCCCTGGCGGCGGCGGCGTGCCGGAGGAGGCGCCGTGGATCGTCATCGCGCTGATGCTGGCCGGCGGCGCGGTGTGGATCGTCCGCCGCCGCGGCGAGCGACTTCCCGAGGAGGCCCGCATCTACCTGACGCTCCGCCGCGCCTACGCCCGCGCCGGTACTGGCGACGACGCCGCCGGTCCGCTGCAGTGGGCCGAAGGACTGGAGCGCGCCGGCGCGCCCGGCTCCGAACCCGCCGCCCGCCTGGTGCGCCTGTACCTGGACGCGCGCTTCGGCCGCCGCCCCGCGGGCCAGCCGGGCCTCGCCGAGATGACGCGCGCCCTGGACGAGTCCCGCGCCGCCCTCCGCGCCGGCAAGCGGGCGCGCGCGCTGGCGGCGAAGTAGCTCGCCCGACTGCCCTGTTTCACCCGCCCCTTCCATTCCTGGCGCACTTGTAGCAGAGTAGAGAGAGACAAATGCACGCGGGAGGCACCCCGCACCCTCCCATCCGAGAGTATCCAGGACGATGGAGCAGAAGCGCTTCGAGGTGGAGATCACGTTCCGCCAGACCGTGCGTTACGGGGTGGACGCGAAGGACCGCAAGGTCGCCGAGCGGATGGCCGTGGAGCGCTGGCACGCCGGCGAAGAGGGGACGACGCTGAGCATCGACTGCTCCGAGGTGATCGCCGTCGCCGCGGCCGAGTCGCCCACCGAGGACAAGCAGTGCCGCGACTGCGAAGCCGCCTTCCGCTACCTGCGTGACCGCGAGCTGGTGATCGAGATGCTGGACGCGGACGCCTTCAACCCCACCGTGCACGACGCCGTCTCCGCCGATGACGTGGCCAGCCACCTCGGCTGGAAGCGCAGGGACGACCCCACCCTGGCCGACACGGCCCGCGCCGCCCGCGCCCTCGACCGCCTCTGCCACGAGCACCGCGTGGTGTGCTTCACCCGCCCGCGCGTGCGTGCCAGCGAGCGCGGCGAGGTCCGCCTCTACTGCACGCCGCAGCACCTGGAGCGCCTGACCTCCCTGCTGATGGACGACCCGGAGCTGAGCGCGGCGGGGGTGTAGGGCGGGCCCCCGCCCCCGCTCGTCACCTCGCTGCCCCCTCCCCCAATAACCACCTGGGGGAGGGGGCGTTTGCGTCGGTCCAGGCCGACGGCGGGCATCGCGGGCCCCCTCCCCGCTCGTTCCTCGCTGCCCTCCTCCAAAACTCGCTGGGGAGGGGCGTACGCGTAGATCTGCGCGTGGCGCACGGATCCCGTAGGGGCGCGATTCATCGCGCCCGTGCCCGGCGCCGACTCCACCATACGCGCGTTGTGCGCACGATTATTGCACTATGTCTTGGTGCAATCCACTGTTCCTCGAGGCAGCGAATGGCAGGACGATCACCCGCTCAAGACCCGCTCGCCCTCGCTCTCGCTTCAGGTGCGATGGCGAGGCTGGTGCGCTATTTCGCCGTGAACCCGGAGTCGGCGCGGCATGGGCGCGCCCTCGAGCGGATCACGGGGCTGGGTCCGGCTTCGCTGAAGAACGAGCTCGATCGCCTGCTGACGCTCGGACTTCTGGTTCGTCGCAAGGATGGCAACAAAGTTCGGTACTGCGTCGATGAGGAAAATCCGCTCTGGGCGCAGTTCAGGGGCCTGGTCCGCCAACTGAGCACGCCCGCCGACGTGCTGCCCTACGCCCTCGCCGAGGTGGAGGGTGTGGAGGGCGCGTTCATCTTCGGATCGTTCGCGAAGGGGACCGCCGTCAGGACGAGCGACGTGGACGTGATGGTGCTCGGGTGTCAAATCAGTGAGGATTCTCTCTCCCGGCACGTGATCGAGGCGAGCGTGCTTCTCGGGCGAGAGGTGAACGTCGTGCAGGCCACGCCCGCCGAGTTCAGAAGCGGCCAACGGTTCTATCGGAACGTGGCTCGCGAGGCGAAGCAGTGGCTGGTGGACCGCTCCGGCCTGAAGCGCGAGCTTGAAGCCGCCGCGTGAGACGATGAAGCATCCGCCTAGGATCCAGCGGCTTATCGAGTCACGCGACCTGGAGGCGATCGAGCCTGATGCGGAGCGAGTTGCGGGGCTCTGGGCGCTGGCGTCGAACGATGACTCGCGAAAGGGTCTCAGCCCGGAGAACGCGATCAGCCTCGCGTACCAGGCCGGATTCCAGCCCTGCACCGCGCTGCTGGAGGCGCATGGGTATCGGACGAGGGGCTCCAATCCGGGACACCACTAAAGGGTTTTCTACGCGGCCTCCGGCGGTTCACACCGCCCTGACCAAGGCCGCCCCCGAGCTTGCCGCAACGCTCCGCAACCCGTAGGGGCGCGATTCATCGCGCCCGTGCCCGGCGCCGCTCCACACCGCACCTGCACAAAGATCAACGGCGTTGCACGAGGCAGGATCGTAGTCTATCCTTCGCCCGCGCCACACGGGGCAAGATTCCACTCCAGACGGCGTGACTACGCCCCCGCTGCGTGATGTGCGTCGGGATCGAAGCGCACCAACGCACTCGCACACTTCCCCTCACCCGTCCGCCGCCTTGACGTTCTCCGCGCTCGATTTCGCAATCGTCATCGGCTACATCGTCTTCGTGTCCGTGCTGGGCGCGGTGCTCGGGCGCCGGCAAAAGGACGCGAGCGACTACTTCCTGGCCGATCGCGCGATCCCCTGGTGGGCGGCGTGCTTCAGCCTGGTGGCCACCGAGACCAGCGCGCTCACCGTCATCAGCGTCCCCGCCACGGCGTACGGGGCGGACCTGTGGATGATCCAGCTCGCGCTGGGTTACTGCATCGGGCGCATCGGCATCGCCATCTTCCTCCTGCCGCGCTACTTCCGCGGCGAGATCGCCACCGCGTACGTCCTGCTGGAGCGGCGCTTCGGAGACCGGGCGCGGCGATTCGCGTCGCTGCTCTTCCTGGTGACGAGGACGCTGGCGGACGGGGTGAGGATCTTCGCCACCGCGCTGCCGCTGGCGGTGGTGGCGGGGATCCCGGTGTGGCAGAGCATCGTGGCGATCGGCCTCTTCACGCTGCTCTACAGCTACTACGGCGGACTGCGCGCGGTGGTGTGGGTGGACGTGGCGCAGCTCTTCATCTACGTGGCGGGCGGCATCGCGGTGCTCTGGGTTCTGGTGCGGCTGGTGCCGGGCGGGTGGAGCGAAATCGTGGCCGCGGCGGAGCCGGGCGACAAGCTGCGCATCCTGCACCCCGGCGGCGGCTTCGCGGATCCCAAGTGGCTGCTGACCGGGATCGTGGGCGGCGCCTTCCTCACCATGGCCAGCCACGGCGCGGACCACCTGATCGTGCAGCGCCTCCTCGCCTCGCCCTCGCTGGGCGACGCGCGCAAGGCGCTGGTGGGGTCGGGGGTTATCGTCCTCGTCCAGTTCGCCCTCTTCCTGCTGATCGGGGTCGGACTCTTCGCGTACTACAAGGGCGCCCCGTTCACCCCGCCGGACTCGGTCTTCCCGCGCTTCGCGGTGGAGCACCTGCCCACGGGGGTGCGCGGGCTGGTGGTGGCGGCGATCCTGGCGGCGGCCATGTCGTCGTCGCTCAACGCGCTGGCGGCCGTCTCGGTGCACGACATCTACGTGCCGCTCACCGGGCGCGGCGGCGAGAGCCACCTGCTGGCCGTGGGGAAGCGCTTCACCCTGTTCTGGGGCGCGGTGATGATCGTGGTCTCGCTCGCCTTCCAGTGGGTGGCGTCGGGGACGCCGCTGGTGGTGATCGCGCTGCAGATCGCCTCGTTCACCTACGGCGGGCTGCTCGGCGGCTTCCTGCTGGGGCTCATATCAAAGCGGGCGCGGGAGCGTGACGCGCTGGCGGGCATGGCGGTTGCCGTCGCGGGGATGGCGGCGCTGTGGGCGCTGCAGCAGTTCGGCGCGATTCCAAAGGTGATCGACACCCTCTGGTTCGCCCTGCTGGGCTCGGCCATCACCGTGGCCGTGGGCACGGCGATGGCGCGGCTGCGCCCAAGCCCGCCCCCGGCCCAGCCCGAGCCGTATGGCGCATAGCCTCCTTCATCCCTCTGCTGGACGAGAGAATGGACCTGTACCTGTTCCTGAAAGCCGTGATCCTCGGGCTCGTGGAAGGCGCCACGGAGTTCATCCCCGTTTCTTCCACCGGGCACCTGATCCTCTTCCAGGACTGGCTCAACTTCGAGGGGAAGAAGGAGTTCGCGTTCGCCATCTTCATCCAGCTCGGCGCCATCCTGGCCGTGGTGTGGGTGTACCGCGAGAAGATCTGGGAGGTGCTGCGCACCTGGAAGACGCCGCAGTCCAAGCGGCTGATCATCAACATCATCGCCGCCTCCATCCCCGCGGCGGTCATCGGCCTGCCGACCAACGAGTGGGTGGAGGAGAACTTCTCGGGGCCCTTTACCGTGGCGCTGGCGCTGGTGGTGGGCGGGGTCGCCATCCTGGTGATCGAGCACTACTTTCGCAGGCCTACGGTGGAGTCGGTGGACGACATCCCGCTCGGCAAGGCGCTCTGGGTGGGCGTCTTCCAGGTGCTGGCGATGCTGTGGCCGGGGATCTCGCGTTCCGGCGCCACCATCATGGGCGGGCTGGGGATCGGGCTTTCGCGCAAGGCGGCGACGGAGTTCTCCTTCTTCATGGCGATCCCCGCGATGCTGGGCGCGTCGCTGGTCAAGATGGGCAAGATCATGGACGTCGCGACCGCCGCGGACGTCCCCGTCTTCGCCACGGGCTTCATCGTCGCCTTCATCTCCGCCCTGGTGGTGATCCGCGGCCTCCTGTCGTACGTCTCCAGAAACGACTTCAAGCCGTTCGCCTGGTACCGGATCGCCCTCGGCATCTTGCTGCTCGCCTGGTACTGGAACAACCCGACGGGCGCGTAGGGGCTCTCACCCGGCGGCCCTCACCCGGCAGCCTACAGCTGCCACCCTCACCCACAAACACCCGTGGGAGAGGGGACGTGGGGCCCGGCGGTCGCCGACGGCCACCGCGGCGGCGCTGACGGCGGCGGGCCGCACCCCCGCAGGCAAGCGCCCCTCCCACCGCGGGTTGGGGAGGGGCCGCGAGGGGATTAGAGGGGAGAGGGCCTGTCTAC
>JAUJMI010000175.1 GCA_030446945.1 Longimicrobium sp.
TCGCCGGCTACACGGCGGAGGTGGGGTGGTATCCCGATGCGCAGATGGCGGTGGTTGTCCGCCAGAACACCGTTGGGACCCTGGATGCGGGCGCCGTGGCGGGCGAGCTCGCCCGGGAGGTGCTGGGCTGGACGCCCCCGGCGCCGCGGCCGTTCGCCGGTGACGCGGCGGCGCTGGTGGGGAGGTACGTGGGGCAGGGACGCGGCCGCGAAATGGCCATCGAGGTGACGCAGACGCCACAGGGGCTCGCCTTCGCGCCGGACGGTGCTCCGGCGCGCCCGATCCCCTGGGCCGAGGGGCTCACCTTCCGCCAGGGAGCCAGGATCCTGACCTTCCGCCGCGCCAATGGCGACACCGGCCCCGTCACGGAGCTGCGGGTCAGCACGCCCAGCGCGCACATGATCCTGAAGAAGCAGTGACGCGCGTGAGGGAGGGGCCGCGGCCGTCGGCCTCTCCCGAGTTCGACCTTCACAGGAGGATCGTCATGAAAAAGTGGGTGAGACGCATCCGCGGTGCGACGGGGATGGGGCTGGCGTGGGCCGTGGTGTGGGTGCCCGCGGCGGTGCTGGTGGGGCTGATCGTGGATCGGGATGGGTCCATGGACGAGATGTGGCCGGCGATCGGGCCCTACCCCGGCTTCCTTTCCGGAGTGGTGTTCTCCGCGGTGCTGGGGCTCGTCTACGGCCGCCGCGGACTCGTCGAGCTGCCGCTTTCCCGGGCGGCAGCCTGGGGCGCGGCGGCGGGGGTGCTGGTGGGCGTGCTCCCGTTCACCATCGGAGAGTCGGCTTCGCGGCTCCCGCTGTGGCAGCTTGCCGCCATGGTGATCGGTTCCTTCACTCTGCTCAGCGCGGCCTCGGCCGCCGGATCGGCGATGCTGGCCCGGTACGCGGCGCACCGGCAGGAGCCCGCGGGCGCAGCGCGGCAGGGTTGAGCAGAACGGCAGGAGGCGGGCGGCACCCGGGGCTGGGCGCGGCGGGCGAGTAGCCGGGTCGGGGCCACTCCGCTCGAGCCTTGCGTCTGGTCGGTTTGCAACGTAAAGTACTTCGCCTGTTCGGCGGGCACATCCAAGGGTGCCGCTGCATCGGTCCTCAGCGACACTCGGCCAGGAAAGGCAGACATGGAACTGCAGATCCGCAACGTGTCCAAGAGCTACTCCAACGGCGTGCAGGCGCTCAAGGACGTTAGCCTCACGATACCGGCCGGGATGTACGGCCTGCTGGGGCCCAACGGCGCCGGCAAGTCCACCCTGATGCGCATCCTCGCCACACTCCAGGAGCCGGACAGCGGCACCATCCGCCTGGGTGACCTGGACGTCGTGCGGCAAAAGGATGAGGTGCGAAAGACGCTCGGATATCTGCCGCAGGAGTTCGGCGTCTATCCCAAGGCGAGCGCGGAGGAGCTGCTCGACTACTTCGCCATCCTGAAGGGCATCCCCGAGAAGAAGGCGCGCAAGGAAGTCGTGGAGGCGCTCTTCCGGCAGACGAACCTGTGGGAGGTGCGCAAGCAGAAGCTCGGGGGCTACTCCGGCGGGATGCGGCAGCGGTTCGGGGTCGCGGTGGCGCTGCTGGGGAGCCCCAGGCTGCTCATCGTCGACGAGCCGACGGCGGGCCTCGACCCAGCGGAGCGCGTGCGCTTCCTGAACCTGCTCAGCGAGCTGGGCGAGAACAGCGCGGTGATCCTCTCGACGCACATCGTGGAGGACGTCTCGGAGCTGTGCACGCGCATGGCGATCATCGACCGCGGCGAGATCCTGCTGGAGGCGGAGCCGCTCGGCGCCATCGAGGAGATGCGCGGGCGGATCTGGCGCAGCGTGATCGAGAAGAGCGCGCTGGCGGAGGTGGAGCGCGAGCACGCCGTGATCTCCACGAAGATGCTCGCGGGGCGCACCCTCGTGCACGTGTTCGGCGAGGCCTCACCCGGCCCCGGCTTCGAGCGCGCCGAGCCGGACCTGGAGGACGTCTACTTCAGCACGATGGCGGGGCACATCGGACGGCGTAGCGCGCAGCTGGAGGGGGTGGCGTCGTGAAGCTCCGGACGATCTTCCGCTTCGAGCTCGCCTACCAGGCGCGGCGCGTCTCCACCTGGCTCGTCTTCGCGATCCTGGCCACGGTCGCGTTCGTCTTCGTCAGTGAAAGCTTTCTCTCGGACGCGCTCTACGCGGAGTTCTTTCTGAACTCGCCCTTCGTCATCGCATCCGCAACGGTGTTCGGCAGCCTGCTGTGGCTGGTGCTGGGCGCGGCCACGGCCGGCGAGATCGCGGCGCGCGACGTGGAGACGGGGATGCATCCCCTCACCTACACCTCGCCCGTAAGCGAGGCCGAGCACCTGGGGGGACGCTTCCTAGCCGCGCTCCTGCTCAACCTGCTGATCCTGCTGGCCATCCCGCTGGGCGTGCTGCTCGCCGTCTACGGCTCCGCGGATCCCGAGCTGGTCGGCCCGTTCCGGCCGGCGGCCTACCTCACCGCCTTCGGCTTCTTCGCGCTGCCGAACGCCTTCGTCGGCACGTCGGTCCAGTTCGCGTGGGCGGCGCTGGGCCGCCGGGCGCTCGCGAGCTACGTGGGCAGCGTGCTGCTGATCTCGTGGCGTATGGGGGCTTCGCGGCCGTGATGTACTACCTGGGGCGCCGCGACGTGGCGGCGCTGCTCGACGTCTTCGGCCACCTGTACATGACGTCCGACGTGGTCCTGGGATGGTCGCCGATCGAGAAGGGCACGCGCCTGATCGAGCTGGAGGGCGGGCTGCTCCAGAGCCGGCTGGTGTGGCTCGGCGTCGCGCTGGCGGCGCTCGCGTTCACCTACACCCGCTTCGGCTTCGAGCACCTGGCGGCGAGCGCCTGGTGGAGCCGCCTTGCGCGCTTCGGCAAGCACGGGGGTGACGCGCACGCCCCGACCCCCTCCGGGAGCGACATCGCGAGCACCGCCCCGATCTCCGTACCCGACGTGCGGCAGGCGTTCGGCTTCGCGAGCTGCGCGCGCCAGACGCTCGCCATCGCATGGGACTCGTTCCGGTCGATCGCAAAGAGCCGCGGCGGGCTGGTGGTGCTGGCCGGCATCGCGGCGATCGCGGTGATCGTGCTGCCGCAGAACTTCGAGAACATGGGCACGCCGCTGCTGCCCAGGACCGAGTACGTCCTCACCTTTTTGACGGCCTCGGTGACACAGCCCTTCACCCAGTGGGTGATCACGCCGCTCTTCATCGTCCTCTACGCCGGCGAGCTGGTCTGGCGCGAGCGCGAGGCCGGCCTGGGCGAGATCACCGGCGCGGCGCCGGTGCCGGACTGGGTGCGCTTCCTCGGCAAGTTCCTGGGGCTCAGCCTGATCCTGGCCGTGTGGATGGCGCTGCTGATGGCGGTCGGGATGGCCGTACAGGTGAGGATGGGGTACTACAAGTTCGAGATCGGCCTCTACCTCAAGGTCCTCTTCGGGCTCCAGCTCCCGGAGTACCTCCTCTTCGCGGTGCTCGCCCTGGTGGTGCAGGGGACGGTGAACCAGAAGTACCTCGGCCACCTGCTGGCGCTCCTCGCCTACGTGGTCATCGCCTTCGCCCCCTGGCTGGGGATCGACCACGACCTGCTCGTCTACGGCTCCGCACCCCGGTGGACGTACTCGGACATGCGCGGCTTCGGCGCGTCGCTGGGGCCGTGGACCTGGTTCATGCTCTACTGGGGCGCGTGGGCGCTGCTGCTGGCGGTGGTGGCCACGGTGCTCTGGATGCGGGGGCTAGAGGGGAGCCCGCGCGTGCGGCTCCAGCTCGCGCGCCTTCGCCTCACGCGTCCGACGGCGGTGGCCGCCGCGACGGCGGCGGGGCTCGTGCTCGCGCTGGGCGGCTTCGTCTTCTACAACACGAACGTGCTGAACGAGTACGTCACCCCCTTCGAGCGGGCGGAGCGGCAGGCCGAGTACGAGCGGCGCTTCGGGCGCTACGCCAACGTGCCGCAGCCCCGGATCGCGGGGACCCGGCTGCACATGGAGATCCATCCCCGGCGGCGGGAGGTGGAGGTCCGCGGCAGCCATCACCTCGTAAACCGCACCCCGGTGCCCATCGACACGATCCACCTGGCCACTGCTCCCGGAGTGCAGACCGGCGCCATCGCGTTCGACCGGCCCGCCACGCGCGTGGTCGCGGACCAGGAGCTCGGCCACGCGACCTACGCCCTGAGGCAGCCGCTCCAGCCCGGCGAATCGCTGCGGCTCAGCTTCGCGATCCATCTGAAGCCGAGCGGCTTCCGCAACAGCGGCGTCGGCCGCTCCGTGACGGCGGCCAGCAGCTTCTTCACGCACGACTTCCTCCCGCAGATCGGCTACGATCCGCGCCGCGAGCTCTTCAAGCCGAGCGAACGGCGGGCGCACGGGCTCTCCCCTCGCCGTCTCTTCCCGTCGCTGGCCGAGGTGAAAGCGGGTGGGGACGTCACCGGCGAGGCGGGCGAGGACTTCACCGGCTCCGAGCGCATCGCCGTCGAAACCGTCATCGGCACGGACGGGGACCAGACCGCCGTCGCGCCGGGGCTGCTGCGTCGCACGTGGATCAGGGGCGGGCGCCGCTACTTCCACTACGCAACCGACTCCCCGATCGGCAACGAGTACCGCTTCTTCTCCGCGCGCTACGCCGTGCACGAGGAACGCTGGACCCCTCGGTCGGGCTCCGGACAGGCTGTCACGATCCAGGTCTACCATCACCCGCGGCACGCCGCGAATCTGGGCCGCATCCTGCGCAGCGTGCGCGCCTCGCTGGAGCACAACAGCCGCGAGTTCGGCCCGTACCCGCACAGCTTCATCCGGCTGGTCGAGAATCCCGGCAGCGGGATGGGCGCGCACGCCGACGCAGCCACCGTCGACTACACCGAAGGCTTCTCCCGCTACAACCCGGCAGACGATCCCACGGGTCTCGACATGCCGTTCGCGGTCATCGCGCACGAGATGGCACACCAGTGGGGGGGGGCGTACGCCCTCGCCGAGGGTGCCCCGCTGCTCTCCGAGAGCTTCGCCTGGTACGCGGCGATGGGAGTGGTGGAGGAAACCTACGGGCGCGCGCACCTGGAGCGGCTGCGCAGGTTTTTCCGGCAGCCGTCACCCATCCCGCCCATCCGCCAGTCCGTCCCGCTGCTCCGGGCGATGGACCCGTACGCGGCCTACCGCAAGGGCCCCGCGGCGTTCTTTGCCCTGCGGGAGTACATGGGCGCGGAACGCGTGAACGTCGCCTTCCGGCGCCTGCGCGAGAAGCAGCGCGCCGGCGCGCAGGCCGTCACGAGCCTAGATCTCTACCGTGAGCTCCAGGCGGTCACCCCGGACTCCCTGCGCTACCTCCTCCACGACCTGCTCGCGGCGAACACCTTCTGGCAGCTCAAGACGGAGCGCGCCTCCGCCCAGCAGACCGCGGCGGGCGCCTGGCAGGTGACGCTCCGCCTGCGCGCGCGCAAGGTGACCGTCGACCCCGCCGGCGTGGAGACCGAGGTGCCGATGAACGAGTGGGTGCCGATCGGCGTCTTCGCGCCCTCCGGGCCGGGCAGGGAGTACGGCGGGACGCTCTACCTGCGCCCGCACCGCATCCGCACCGGCCAGCAGACGATCGTGGTGACGGTCCCCCGCAAGCCCGCCGACGCCGGCATCGACCCCTATCTCCTGCTGATTGACCTGGAGCGGTTCGACAACGTGGAGGAGGTGGAGATCGAGGAATGAGGGCGGAGGACACGCGCTCTCCTCTGCGACGGGTGCTCCGGCGGCCCCGCCGCTTACCAACGACGGATCGCGATCAGCGATCCATCTCGCCCGGGCGGAGGAACTCGACCGGTACGCCGTTCCGCTCAAGGGCTTCCCGGTGCTCCCACCAACGTGCCCTGGACGGCTCGGCCTTCGAAGGTCATCCCGCCGAAGGTGAGGGAGAGCTGCGGACGCTGGAAGGTGCCGGCGACCGTGATGGGAACCGCGTTGGCGGCCGCCGCTTCCTTCATGGTGCCGGACCCCGAGACGGCGTTGCCCGCTGCCTCCTGGAGCTGAAGATCCAGCGTGAGCGTCGTCGAGACTCCGGCCCACGGGCCCGCGACTGAGCGAAGCTGCCTCTCCAGGTTGTCCTCGATGTCGCCTTCGGTGGGGCCGCCGCAGGCTCCGGCCACTAGCGTGAAGGCGAGCAGCAGGCAAACGCGGGGGTCGCGCATCGGTTCCTCCCGGGTGAGAGCGGCAACATCGTGCGGTCGCACCGAACGGTACCGCTGCGGGCGCGCCCGGACAAGAATACGTTTGGGCGGCGCCCGCGAGCCCGCCGGCGCCCGCCCCGTCACTTGCTGATCGAGCGCAGCCGTACGGGCTCTCAGCTACAGCAGGGTTTCCCAGCTTCCAGGAAGGGGGTGGGTCCTGAATATCTTGTACGTCCAGGCTCCCATGTGTCGCTTGACGCGCCGAAGACCAGCGTCCGATGGAGCCCAGGATAGTGGAAGTCGTCCGGCGCGCCGGTGTTCGTTATCGAGAGCCGCCGGGTGTGGGTGGGGCGCGGTGCGGAAGCCGAGTCGCGGTGCCAAGCGCTGGATCGCGGGTTCGGAGGACACGCTCACGGGGATCGCGTGATCCCCCCGGTGGTCGAGATCCCGCCCGCGACGCAGCCGGAACGGCAGCCTTGAGAACTCAACGAGGCCGCGATCGCTCGACCGATCGCGGCCTCGGCCCCGCTCACCAGCCGCGGAAGCTCATGCGGCGGAGGATCTCGCGGCGGTACTCGGGGGTGTTGCGGGGGGTGCGCTCGCGCGGGTTGGGGAGGAGCGCGGCCAGGCCGGCCGACTGCGTGCGCGTAAGGCGGCGCGCGCTCACGTCGTAGTGCTCCCGCGCGGCCTCGGCCACGCCGAAGACGCCGTCGCCCCACTCCACCTCGTTGACGTACAGCTCCAGGATGCGGTTCTTCCCCAGGATGAGCTCCGCGGCGGGGGTGAGCGCCAGGTCGTACAGCTTGCGGACCGGGTTGCGGCAGGTGCAGCCGAACAGGTTCTTCATCAGCTGCTGCGTGAGCGTGGACGCGCCGCGGATGCGCACGCCGCCGGCGGCCTCGCGCTGCGCGTTCATCATCTCCGCGAAGTCGAAGCCGCGGTGCTGCCAGAAGCGCCCGTCCTCCGCCGCGACGACGGCGCGCGGCAGGTGGCGGGGCAGCTCCGAGAGGTCCACCCACTCCCGCCGCGCCTCGTACTCGCGCCCGGCGACCAGCGCCTGGATGCGCCGCTCGATCCGCACACCCGTGGTGGGCGGCGGCACGAAGCGGTAGACGACGAGGAGCAGGACGCAGAACAGGTAGTACGCCAGCAGCGCCCCGAGCACCCCCTGCACCTCACGCCAGGCGCGCGCGCTCCATGGGCGAGGCGGCGCCGCGGCTTCGGGCGCGGGCGGGCCCGGCCGCGCCGGCGGCTCCCAGAGGAGCGTC
>JAUJMI010000176.1 GCA_030446945.1 Longimicrobium sp.
CAGGGCGCACCACTCCTCACCTACGGCCGCCCTTTCGCGGCTGGCTTCCTCCTCCTGATCCAGAGCGGCGCGCTGATCCGCCCTCCACACCGTCCTCGCGGTGGCGATGTTGATGGCGTTCTGCGCCATGATCGTCTTCACCTCGCTCGAACACGACTGACGATGAACGAGATCCGCGCCATCGCCGACCAGCTCGCCCGCGCGCACGACGGCGAGTCGTGGTACGGCGCTCCGACCATGGTGGTGCTGCGCGGCGTGACGGCCGAGCAGGCGTTGCGGCGCCCGATTCAGCGGGCGCACACCATCTGGGAGATCGTGCTGCACATGACGAGCTGGCAGCGCGAGGTCATCCGCCGCCTGCGCACCCGCGTCGCGCGCGAGCCGGAGGACGGCGACTGGCCCGCTCCTCCGGAACCCGCCAAGGAGGCGTGGCGCGAGGCGGTGGAGCGCCTCGAAGCCGCCCATCGCGAGCTCATCACCGAGGTGGAGCGCTTCCCCGCGGAGTCGCTCGGTGAGGTCGTCGGCGAAGCCCGCGACGCCCCGCAGGGGAGCGGCGTATCGTACTACGTGCTCCTCCACGGCATCGTGCAGCACAACCTGGCGCACACCGCCCAGATCTCGCTGCTGAAAAAAGACTTCGCCGGCGGCTGATACGAGACATCCCAGTGCACCGGAGACTCCACTTCCTGAACGGAGCGCCACACGCGTGACCTGCGCCGCCTTCACCCTCGTTGAGGCGCGTAGTGAAGGAGACGGGCTCTGCCGACCGCACCGCACCCGCCCGTGTTCCGGCCCAAGCACGTAAGGCCGCCATCGAGCCGCAGCCCGGTCCAACAGCGGCTCGGTGCAGCCCGCTTCGTCTTGTCCACGGGCTCGGACGCCTGAACATTGGAATTTCATTGCGCGGCAGAGCCCGGCTCCTTCACGCCGCGCCAGGGAGCGTGGCAAGGCAGGTATCATGAGGCGCCTGGTTCAGGAAGAGGTGCGGGGTCAGAGCAGCGCCGCGAAGCCCTCGCGGTACGTGGGGTAGAGGAAGGTGTAGCCGGAGGATGCGAGGCGGTCGCTGCGGCAGCGCTTGTTGCTGCGCGGGCGCACGGCCTCTTCCGCGCGCAGGGGCGCCGGCTTTCCCAGCGCGGCCGCGAGCCAGTGCAGGACGTCGCAGCTGTCCGCCGGCGCGCGGTCCACGCCGAGGTAGACCGGGTGCGGCGAGGGGAGGTGCATCAGGTGGCGGAGCGCGCCGGCGCAGTCGTCGCGATGGATGCGGTTGGTGTACGTGGTGATGGCCGGGCACTCGGCGGCGCCGGAGCGCACGCGATCGATGTAGCTCGTGCGGCCCGGCCCGTAGATCCCGCCCAGCCGCAGCACCACCCCGGGGAACGGACCGCCGAGGACGATCGACTCCCCCTCCAGCATCATCCGTCCCCGGAACCCGGCGGGCTCCGCGCGCGAGTCCTCGTCCACCCACTCACCGCCGGACTGGCTGTACACGCTGGTGCTGGAGGTGAAGATGACGCGCCGCGGCCGCTGCCCCTGCGCCGCGAGCGCCGCCAGCAGGTTGCGCGGGCCGTCCACGTACGCCGCGCGGTACTCGTCCTCCGCTCCGCCATCCGCCGCCGCCGTGTAGAAGACGGTCGCGAGCCCCGCCGGCAGCCCCGCCAGCGTCGCCGGGTCGCGCAGATCCGCCGCCAGGGGGCGCACGCCCGCGGGGAGGCCGTCCGGCGAGCGGCGCATCCCCCACACCTCAAAACCGTCCGCTGCCAGGCGCGCCGCCAGCGCCGAGCCCACGTAGCCGCACCCCGCGATCAGTACGCGCTTCATTCAACCGTCCCCTGATTCCCGTAGCATCCGGCGCGCAACATCGCCGGGCGCACGGGTGGATGCAATGAAGCGGCCCCCGCCAGAATCCCGGGGGGGCCGCTCATCGTGGACGTGCCTCGCGCCGTGCCATCGTGCGGCGCCGGAGGCTTCGCCGGGGGTCAGCGCCGCGCAATCAGCGTCTCGCCTGCACCGTCCCGCGGAGCGGCGTCCCGCGTACCTGGGGCCGTCACCACCAGCGGGGTCAGCTCGCAGGGATTCCCTTCCCAGCCGCACTCGGTGAGACCGAGGCGCTCCTCACTACCCGACGCCGATTCCAGCCCGGCGACGATCAGGCCGGTAACCATGGTGGACACGAACAGGTAGCGGACGGTGCTGGCGATCTTGGCGGGCATGACAATCTCCATTCGAGTTTCAGGTTTCAGGAGCACATCCTACCGCTCGGGAGATAGGACGGAAGCCGGCCCGGAAAGGTTGCAAGACATACATGAACGACCGATTAACCACGAAACGACCCATGTGTTCGGACGTGGGATTGGCACCGTACAACGCACAAAAACCCCCTTCCCCAGGCAGTTTTTGGGGAGGGGGATTGCGGCGCGGAGCGACGCTGGGGGAGAGGGCCCCTACCGCGCCGGGTACGCCGCCCGCGGCTCGCCGTCCATGATCTCGGCGCGGCGGCAGAGGAAGACCTCGTCCTCGGCCTGCTGCACGATCTCGAAGCCGGAGCTGCGCAGCATCGCCTCCGCGCAGGCGCGGTTGGGCGCCCACCAGTTGGTGGGGTCGTGCGCGTAGCGGTGCTCGATGAAGTGCATCTTCGGGTACCCGGGACGGTCGAAGTGCTCCTCCTCCTGGAAGTCGTAGTCCGCCGCCACCGGCTCCACCTCTCTGGACCCGCGCAGCATGCTCTGGAAGAGCATCAGGTCGCCCACCGCGTGCTCGCGCAGCAGGTCGAGCGCCAGGAGCGGGTGGCGCAGGTGGTAGAGCACCCCCATGAAGATCACGAAGTCGAACTTCTCGCCCAGCGACGCCACGTCGTACACGGATATCTTGTGGAACTCGATGTCCGTCATCCCGTTGACCGCGGTGGCGAAGCGCGCCTGCTCCAGGTACAGGTCCTCGCTGTCGATCCCCACCACGCGCCCGGCGCCGCGCCGCTTCATCTCCATGGAGTAGAAGCCGGCGTTGCACCCCACGTCCAGCACCGACTTCCCCGAGAGGTCCGCGGGGATGGCGTGGGCGAAGTTGCGGAACTTCATCGCCGGGTAGTCGCCCAGGAAGTGGTCCGGTGCGGTGCGCACCCCCATCAGCTCCAGGTTGTGGAACCAGGGGCCCAGCCGCTCCACCTGCTCGCGGACCTCCTGCGGGGTCATCGAAGCTGCCGTCATATCCGTCGTGCTCAAAGGGACACCTCCGCCACGGTCGGAGATGCGGGTACGGCGGACACGAAGGCCGCCACGGTCGGGAGCCCGGAAGGGGCCGGGCGCTCCTCCAGCAGGTGGATCGCCTCGCGGTAGCCGTGAAGCGTCCCCACGTCCACGTACGACTCGCCGGCGGGGATCCCCAGCGCTTCCCCGCCCCGCGCCAGCCAGGCGTTGACCAGCGTGCCGATGTACTCGTCGCGCCGGCCGCGCTCAAGCCAGAGCTCGTGCAGCTCGCGCAGGATGCCGACGGGGAGCTTGAAGGCGCCCCACACCCAGTGGCTCTCCGCGCCGGGCTGCTTTACCTGGATCTCGCGCACGCGTCCGGCGGCGTCGGTCACCACCGCGTCAAAGAACTCGGGGCGCTCCACCGGGAAGAGGAGGAAGGAGAAGGCGCCGTCCGGAAGGTCGCGCAGCCCGTCCTCGGGAAACCAGATGGTGTCCGGGAGGCCGACCAGCACCGTCTCGTCCTCGGCCAGCAGCGGGACGGCGCGGAAGATGGAGTCGCAGAGGCCGGCGGGCTTGGGCTGCACGGCGTAGCACACGTGCGCGCCGCCGATCCCGCCGCCGTAGTAGCCCAGGATGTCGGATTTCCCGGGCGAGATGACGAAGCAGATCCTGTCCGCGCCGCCGCGGATCATGCGCTCCACCAGGTACTCGCTCACGGCGCGCGGCCGCTCCACGCCCTCGTCGAACCGGCTCCCCACGGGGAGGAGCTCCTTGGAAAAGGCCAGCGGCTGGATCCTGGTTCCAGCGCCCGCGGCCGGGATGATCCCCCACATCCTCACACCTCCATCGCAAGAGCTCGGTCCACCCGCTCGCTCGCCGCCCCCACCGCCCTCACCAGCTCCTCCGCGCGCCTGTCCGACGTGTGCTCCTCCAGGGTGCGCTCCCGCGCCGCCCGCGCGATCCTCGCCAGCTCTTCGCGCGGGACGGCGAGTGCCGCCATCGCCTCCTCCGTGCTCCCCGCGGTCAGGATCTCATCGCCGGGCGCAAAGAACTCGTCCAGCCCCGCCCAGCTGTCGGTCAGGATGGGCACGCCGCACGCCGCCGCCTCGAAGAGCCGGCCCGACGGGCAGTAGCCCATCTCCGCCATCGCGCGGCGCGTGACGTTGAGCGTCAGGCGCGAGGAGCAAAAGAACGCCGGGTGCTGCGCGGGCGGAAGGTGCTGCATGAAAAAGAGGTTGGGCGTCCACGGGAAGTCGTGCGGATACTGCGCGCCGCCGATCAGGAAGCGCCGCTCCGGCAGCCTGCGCGCCGGCTCCAGCAGGAGCGCCTCCACAGCCGCCTGACGGTCCGCCGCGTACGTGCCCAGATACGAAAGGTCCGCCATCGCTCCCTCCAGCGGCGCGAGCGGCCGGTGCACGTCGGGGTCCACGTGACCGTACAGCGGCGCCACCCGCCGCGCCCCCAGCGTGGTGCGAAGCTGCGTGAGCGCCGCGCCGCCGGTGAAGGAGAGCACCAGGTCGAAGTCGCGCAGCCCCCGCTCGCCGATGTACGCCACCGGCGCCCCGCTGCGCAACGCGTCCAGGGTGACGGGCGTGTCCAGGTCGTAGAAGACCCGCGCCGGCGCTGGCGAGTCCAGCACCACCTCGGTGGCGGCGATCCCGTCCGGGCAGTACGAGGTGACCATCGCCACGTCCGCCTCGGCTGCGTGGCGGCGGGCGGCGGGAAGCACCTCGTCCCATTCGCGGTAGAGGACCAGCTCGCCGCCGGGGATCTCCCACAAGTCGCGATTGTCGGCGTAGTAGGGAACGTCTCGCTCGAAGAAGACCACCCGGTGCCCCTGCCGGCCCAGCGCGCGGCAAAGCCCCCGCCAGAGCGTCGCGTGGCCGTTCCCCCACGACGAGCTGACGGTAAGGCCAAAGATCGCCAGCTTCATCGGTGGAGCTCTCTCGCTGTGCGGGCGCGGAGCCGCCGCCCGCGAGACGCATCGCGGACGCTCGGACGACGTGGCCATCCTTCAACTCACGCGGGACGTAAAATGCAGATACCGGACCAGCAGCATCATCAACGAAGCTCCGCAGCCGCATCCACTTAGATGCTCCCGCACCCCCTCCGCTGCGCCCGTTCGCGGAAGTGCAACCCCGGCCGCGCGATGCGCCCCGTCGTGGCCGCGGATGCACGGACGCCGCTCGTTGTTTTCGCTGTTTCTCGGCGTTACGCGATGTGCAGCGCGAGCCAGCGGAGCATCTCCTCCATCGTGCGCTCCCAGTCCTCCTCGCCCATCAGGTGCACGGCGCCGGGGAGCTCCACATAGCGCGCCCGCTCCGATTCTCCGAGCCTGCGGTGAAGCTCGCGCGCGGGGCCCGGCGGCACGTTGGCGTCGTTTTCCGCCGTGATCGAAAGGAGCGCCACCCTGCGGAACGCGTCCAGGCGGTGGTGCGGGCTGTCCGGGCGCGGCCACTCCGGCGAGCCGAGGATCGCCACCGCCGCCCGCACTGGCGGCTCCTCCAGCAGCGCGCGGTAGACGACGTAGCCGCCCATCGAGATCCCCACGAGCGCCACCCGCTCCGCGTCCGCAAGCCCTTCCTCCACCAGCGCCCGCACGAGGCCGGGCACCTCGCGCGCCGTCTCCTCCACCAGCCCGACCATGCAGCGGATCGTCTCCTCGCGCGACACATCGATGCGCGCGTCCAGGTCGGGGAGCCGCCGCTCGCTATGCCCGGCCGCGTCCACCCCCACGGCCAGGAACCCCGCCCCCGCGATCTTCTCCATCTCCTTTCGATGCGTCTCCTTGTCCACGCTCGGCCCGTGGAACCAGAGCACGGTGGGACGCGGGGGGCTGCCGCCGGCGGGCGTAGCGAGCAGCAGCGGCGCGTCCCCGACCCTGCGGGTGACCCATTCGCTCGGCAAGAGAGTTTCGCCGCCCATATGCGAGGCTACCCCACGTTCGTCGTGATCCACCAGGTGGTGCCGCCGGGATTCCTGGCGCCGCCTAGCTTGTCGGCATCGTCCTTTTGCACCGGCTCCTGCACCGAGGCCGCGCCCGCCTCCAGCCCGCGCCGGCGGGTGTCGTCCACGTCCGCGACGTAGACATGCACGTCGGAGGGGCCGGCGGCCACCCCTCGGCGCCGCCAGCGAGCATGACGACCGTGTCGTCAATGCGCGCTTCGGCGTGCACGAGCTTGCCGGCGTCGTCAGGGAAGCGGCGCAGCTCGAGGCGGCGAATACGCGCACCAGGAAGTCGATGGTGGCGCCCGCGCGGTCGGCGACGAGGTAGGGAGAGACGGCGGCGTAGCCGTACGGCTTGTGGGGGGAGCTCATGGCCAGTGCTTTCCGCGGGCCGAGAGGGCGGAAGCGCAGGAGCTAGCCCCGTGCGCCGGATCAGGCGATGTGGCCGAGGCGCCGGGCGTAGTTGGCCGCGTTGGTCTGGATGACGCGTGAATGGGGGTCCTGGCTTACGGACCAGCAGGTATTCGCACGTCGGTAGCGGGAAAGAGGCAGAACGGGTTTCCGCCCGCTCCCGGAATGGGAATGCCGGCCGTCGCCTGGTAGCCGTCGTAGTCGCATTCCACGGTGTAGACGAACTGGATCCCGCCGTTCGCGAGGACGTACCGCCGCACCGCGTCCTCGAACTCGTACATGGAACGGGTGGTTGGTGTCCGCCGTGAGCGTGACGAGATTCTGCGCGACGGTTCCCGGACCGCCCAGGTATTGCCGATCAGGTGCCCCCGGGCGTGGTGCGTGGGGCACGCCCGGTCCCCCACCCCGGCGGGAGGATGTACCGCGTCTTCGAGGAGACGAGCCCGTACCCGTGGGTGAGATCGTAAGGCAGGTAGGGGTGGCGCGCGACCACGGCGCGACCGGGATGCTGTTCTACGACGCTCGCGCGGGAGAGGGGGTACTGATGGACCTGATGATGCCGGAGATGGACGGGTGGCAGGCGCTCGGCGCGCTCCGCGAGGACCCGGCGATCAACACCATCCCGGTGGTCGCATGCACGGCGAGCGGCCCCGACCGCGAGCGCGTCGCCAGCGCCGGATTTGCGGACTGCCTCGCCAAACCCACCCGCCTGGCCGTCCTGCTCGACGTGATCGAAACGCAAGCATCGGCGCCGGCCGCGGCGAGCCACGACCGGCGCCGATGCTTGCGCGCTGAGCCGCTGCCCGCCACAGAAATGCACGGTCCGATGCCGCCGCGGGAGATGCG
>JAUJMI010000177.1 GCA_030446945.1 Longimicrobium sp.
GGCCCTACCCGCGCCTCTTGGACCTGGGCTCGGCGGCGTTCGTGGACGTGGGGAAGATCTGGCAGGGTGGCGACCTGTACGGCCGCGAGTCGCCGGTGCAGGCGAGCGCGGGGCTGGGGCTGCGCGTGGCTTTCCCCCCTGGATCGCGCCGCACCTACCGCCTGGACATCGCCGCGCCGGTAGCCCCTCGGTTCGAGCCCGGCGGCATCCAGGTCTCGCTGGGCATCGGCCAGGCCGTCGGCCGCAGCGCCGCCGGCGACCACCCGCAGATCCGCCGCAGCAGCCGCCGCGCGCTGAGCGCGTCGCTGTTCAGCTTCCCGAACTGAGCGGGGGCGGGCCCCCTCCCCCGCTCGTCACCACGCGGCCCCTCCCCCAATGACTACCTTGGGGGAGGGGCGTACCAGTGCATCCGTGCGGGGCGGCGGCGTACGTGCGCGGGGGGAGGGCCCGGGCAGCCACGTGGGGCGGCCCTACCAGGTTGCGGCGCGTGGGGCGGGAGTCGAGGCAAGGGAGGCAGCGAGGAACGAACGGGGGTGAGGGCCCCTGCGGAACGCGGTGTGCACCTGCCCGGCCGCTCCCGCACACGCGACACGGTAGAGAGAGGAATGACGCACGAGAGGGCGACGATCTACCGCGCGGCGTGGGTGCTGCCCGTGGCGCTGGAGCCGATCCGCGACGGCGCGGTGATGGTCGGCGCGGACGGGCGGATCGCGGCGGTCGGCCCCAGCGCGGCCATCGAGCCGCCCCCCGGCGCCGCGATGGTGGAGCTGGGCGCGGCGGCCCTCCTTCCCGGGCTCGTGAACGTGCACGCCCACCCCGAGCTGTCGCTCTTCCGCGGCGCGCTGGAGGACCTCCGCTTCCGCGACTGGATCCTGCGCCTGGTGGGCACCAAGCGCACGGTTATGAATGACGACGACTACCTCGTCGCCGCGCGCTGGACGATGGTGGAGGCGATCCGCTCCGGGATGACCACGCTGGCCGCCACCGAGTCGTCCGCGGCGGGGGCGGTGGCTATGCGGGAGGCGGGGATGCGCGGCGTCCTCTACCGTGAGGTGTTTGGGCCCGATCCGGCGCAGGCGGACGAGTCCATGGCCGAGCTGCGCGCCGCCATCGACCGCCTCCGCCGCGACGAGACCGAGCTGGTGCGGATCGGCGTCTCGCCGCACGCGCCGTACACCGTCTCCGACCGCCTCTTCCGCGCCGCCGCCGAGTACAGCATCACCGAGGACCTCCCCATGACGGTGCACGCATCGGAGTCGGCGGCCGAGCGGGAGCTGGTGGAGCGCGGGGCGGGGGACTTCGCGCCGGGGCTGCAGGCGCGCGGCATAGACACGCCCGTGCGCGGAAGGACCACCGTGGAGATGCTCGACCGGCTCGGCGTCCTCGATGCGCGCCCGCTCCTCATCCACTGCGTCACGATCGATGCGGAAGACGTGCTCCGCATCGCTGAGGCGGGGTGCGCGGTGGCCCATTGCCCGGTGGCCAACGCCAAGCTGGGCCACGGCGTGGCGCCGTATGCCGCGCTGCTGGATGCGGGGGTGCGCGTGGGGCTGGGGACGGACTCGGTGGGGAGCAACAATCGGCTGGACCTGCTGGAGGAGGCGCGCATCGCGTCGGTGGTGCACCGCGGCCGGCTCGCGTCGCACGAGATCCTCTCCCCCGCCGACCTCCTGCGGCTGTGCACCCTGGAGGGCGCGGCGGCGCTGGGGATCCACGATCGCGTGGGGACGCTGGAGCCGGGCAAGGACGCGGACCTGTGCGCCGTGTCGCTGGCCGGCCCGCACGTGCGACCTGTGCACGGGCCCGAGGCGGCCGTCTTCCACGCCGCGCGCGCCACGGACGTCGTGCTGACGGTGGTGAAGGGGCGCGTCCTCTTCCGCGATGGCGTGCTGCCGACGCTGGACGAGGCGGCGATCTCGGCGGCCGTGGACGAGGCGGCGGCGCGGGTGCGCACGGCGCTCGTGGGGTGATGGGGCGCGCGGCCGCCGGACGCGAGGAATCCCCGCAACGCCCCGCCGAGGTGCGCCGGGTGCTCAACACCGCGCTTGCGGTATCGCTGGCGCTGGTGGCGCTGAAGGCGTACGCCGGCGTGCGGGCGGGGTCGCTGGCGGTGCTCGGCGGCGCCATCGACTCGGGACTCGACGTGTTGACGACGCTGGTCGCCATCGTACTGGCGCAGGTGGCCGGCGCAGCGCCCGACGAGGAGCATCCTTACGGCCACGCCAAGGTCGAGACGCTGGGTGCCCTCGCCATGGTCGCCTTCCTCTCCATCACCGTCACCGAGCTGGTGCGCGGCGCCGTGTCGCGCATCCTGGGCAACGAGCCGCCCGAGCTGGACGCAAAGGTCGCGGTCGGGGCCATGGCCCTGTCGCTCGCCATCGGCCTCGCCGCCTCTGCCTACGAGCGCCGCCGCGGCGACGCGCTGCACAGCGATCTGCTGCTGGCCGATGCGGCGCACCTGCGCGCGGACGTGTGGGTGACGGTGGCGGTGCTCGCCGGGCTTGGGCTCACCGAGCTGGGCGTGCCGCACGGAGACGCGTGGACGACGCTCTTCGTCTCCGTGCTGATCGCGCGGACGGGGTGGGGGATCATCCGCGAGGCGGTGCCGGTGCTGGTGGACCAGCGCGCCGTGGAGGCGCCCGAGATCAGGCGGTTGGCCGGGACGGTGCCGGGGGTGCGCGAGGTATACGACGTGCGCTCGCGCGGGCGGCCCGGCGCCCTCTTTGCCGAGCTGACCATCGCGGTGCGGGGAGGGCTGGACGTGGAGACGGCGCACGACATCGCCGACCGGGTGGAGAACGAGGTCGCGGAGCAGCTTGGAGCCCAGGACGTGATCGTGCACGTGGAGCCGGACCGCCGCCCCGGAGCGACGCAATGACGCCGATGCCCCGCATCGCCGGCGAGGAGCGGATGGACGAGCCGGACGCCGACCCGCGCGAGCTGGCGCGCAGCCTGGCCGACCTTCGCGGCGTCAACCGCTGGCTGGGCGGCACGCGCGTCGTCCTCCACCACCTTGCGCGGCTGGTGGCGCGGCACCCCCGGCGCGAGTACCGCGTGCTGGACGTGGCGACCGGCTCGGCGGACATCCCGCTGCACGTGGTGGACTGGGGGCGGCGCCGGGGTTTGCGCATCCGCGTGGTCGCCACGGACGCGCACGCCGCCACGCTCGCCGAGGCCCGCGCCCGCGTCGCCGCGGACCCGGACGTGACCGCCGAGCCCGCGGACGCGCTGGCGCTCCCCTACGCGGACGGGGAGTTCGATTTCGTCCTGTGCTCCACCGCGCTGCACCACTTCAACACGGAGGAGGAGTGCGTGCGCGTGCTCCGCGAGCTGGACCGGGCGGCGCGGCTGGGCGGGATCGTCAACGACCTGCACCGCTCGCGGGCGGCGTTGCTGGGCGCTCGGGTCCTGGCGGCTACGGTCTGGCGCACGCACCCCATCACCCGCAACGACGGCCCGCTCTCGGTGCGCCGCGCCTTCACCCCCGCCGACCTGCGCTCGCTCGCCGCGGCCGCGGGTCTGCGCGGCGCCGAAGTGTTCGCCCACATCCCCTTCCGTGTGGCGCTCGTCTGGGCTGGGCGGAACTCCTGACGGCAGATCTGTCGTTGCTGAGGATGCACCGCAGTTCGGTGCGCTTCGTGCCGTTCACGCACTGACGCACTCACGCACCAACGCACTCCCTGGATCCATGCTCGATGCGGTAATCGTCGGCGGCGGCCCCGCGGGGTCCGCGATGGGTGCGAGGCTGGCTGCGGCCGGGCACGAGGTTCTCGTGCTGGACCGCGCTGAGTTCCCGCGCCGAAAGCCGTGCGGCGAGTGCGTCAATCCCGCCGGCGTCGACGCACTCCGCGCGCTCGGCGTGCTGGACGCCGTCGAAGCCGCGCATCCTGCCCGCCTCGACGGCTGGCGCATCCGCCCCGGCGCCGGCGAGGGATTCCGCGGGCGCTTCCCCCGCGGGGTGCACGGGCTGGGCATCGCGCGCGACGTGCTGGACATGATACTTCTGGACCATGCGCGCGGGCGGGGCGCGGAGGTGCGCACCGGCGTGCGCGTCACCGGCGTGCTGCGCGAGGGGGGCCGCGTGGTGGGCGTCGAAGCCGAGGGCGGAGAGGAGATCCGCGCGCGCCTCGTCGTCGGCGCGGACGGGCTGCGCTCGGTGGTGGTCAGGCGTGTGGGGCTGCTGCGGCGTGCGCCGCGGCTGCGAAAGGTGGCGCTCACGGGGCACGTCGACGGCGTCGATGCGGGACGCGGGTGGGGCGAGCTGCGCGCGATCGGGCGCGGGTGCGTGGGGATCGCGGAGGTCGGGGGCGGGCGCTTCAACGTCACGGTGGTCGTGGCGGGGGGTGAGGCGCGCCAGGTGGCGGGCGACCCCGAGGGGTATTTCGACGACGCGCTGCGGCGCTTCGGCTTCGCGGATGCGCGGCGTGTGGACGAGGTGCTGACCAGCGGCCCGTTCGATTTCCCCGTGCGCCGCGCGATCGTGGATGGGGCGCTGCTGGTGGGGGACGCGGCGGGGTACTACGATCCCTTCACCGGCCAGGGGATCTTTCGCGCGCTGCGCGGGGCCGAGCTCGCCGCTCGCACCGCCGGTGCCGCCCTGCGCGCGGGCGACCTCTCCGCCGCCGCGCTGGCGCCATACGAGCGGGACCGGCGGCGCGCCTTCGGGCCCGGCGAGCGGGTGCAGCACCTGGTGGAGGCGTTCGTGTCGCGCCCCGTGCTCCTGCGCCTGGTGTCGCGCCGCTTCTCGCGCCGCCCCGCACTAGGCGACGCCATCATCCGCGTCACCGGCGACGTGCGGCCGGTCCGCTCCCTCCTGCGGCCCTCGCTGCTGCTGGGGCTGGTGCGGTAGTGGCCGATCCATGCGGCGATCGGCCGCGTCCGGCCCGGGTCCCGGACCCGTCCGGCCGGCATGGGCACCGTATCAACCGGGGAATGGAATCCGCTGGAACGGCGGGAAGACGGCTGAAGCCGCTCGGGTGCCGCGATCATCGCGGCATGTCCCTCTTCTTGTGCCGCCCCTGACCGCGCCGGCACCCTGCCCGGCGGATCGATCTCGCCCCCGAGTCCGCGAAGGCGGACTTTGTGCCGTTGTTGCCGCGAGTTCACTCGCCACGAGGCATCCACCCCACGATGCGACTTACCTTCCGCGACGCACTGGGCGCCGCTTTCATCCTCGCTGCGTGCGCGATGTGCGTGCGCCTCGGCTTCTGGCAGCTGGACCGGCTGGAGCAGCGCCGGGCCCGCAACGCCGTGGTGCTGGCCGGGATGCGGCAGGCGCCGCGGCCCGTCGACCCGGCGCTCGTCGCGGAGATGCGGCGCGATCCCGAGCGGCTGGCGTTCCGGCGCGTGGTCGCGCGCGGGCGCTACCTTCCCGCGGCCGAGATCGTCCTGCGCGGCCGGGTGGAGGGCGGACGGCCCGGCGTGCACCTCGCCACGCCCCTCCTCCTCGAAGACGGCAGCGTGCTCCTGGTCAACCGCGGCTGGGTCCCCGCCGCCGACGCCGTCACGCCGCCGGAGCGTCCCGCGCCCCCCGCCGGGACCGTCGCGGTCGAGGGCATCCTCCAGGAAGTCCCCATTACCCAGGACCGTGGCGGACGCTCGATCTCAGCGCGCGGCGACACGGCGTACCGGCGGCTGGACCGCGGCGAGGCGAAGGCGCGGCTGGGACGGCGCGTGCTCCCCATGTACCTCCAGCCCCTGGCCGACACCGGGAGCGCGGCGCGGGCGCTCCCCGTCGCGGTGCCGCCACCGCCGCTCGATGAAGGGCCCCACCTGGGCTACGCGCTCCAGTGGTTCAGCTTCGCGCTGATCGGCATCGTGGGGCTCTTCGTGCTCCTGCGCAGGAGAGGGGCCGCCCGGATCTCCTGAGCGCGCCTACGGGTGCGAGTCTTGCACCCCGGGCGGCCCTCCCGGCCCGCGCGGCGCGGCCGGCGGGAGTTCAAACCAGCACAGGAGGCACGAGCATGCCAAACTACGGACGCGACTTCGACCGTTCACGCTTCGACCAGGATCGCGGCTTCCGCGGGCAGTCCGGCGGAGGCGGCGGGTCTCGTGGCGGCTACGGCGGAATGGGCTCCGATGGCTCCGGAAACGGCTATACCGGAATGGGGTCCGATGCGGGCGAGTTCTCGGGGCGGCAGAGCCGCGAGGGCTACACCGGCTTCGGCAGCGGCGGCGGCGCGTACGACCAGGACTTCTCCAGCGGCCGCGGCGGGATGCAGCGCGGCGGCTACGGCCAGCAGGGCGGCGGCCGGCCGGGCGGCATGAGCGGCGGTGGCGGGATGGGCGGGCAGGGCTTCGGCGGCGGACCGGGGCGCGGGGGGTACGGCGGCGGGCGCGGCGGATACGGCCCCTTCGGCGGCCAGCAGGAGTACGGCGGCTACGGCCAGCAGGGCGGCTCGGGGCAGGGCGGCGACGAGCTGCGCCGGATGCGCGCGGCCGACATCATGACCGAGAACCCCGAAGTCGTCACCCCCGACGCCACCCTCGCGGACGCCGCCCGCAAGATGCGCGACCTGGACGTCGGCATCATCCCGGTGGTGGAAAGCGAGGGGAACCGGAGGCTGCGCGGCGTCATCACCGACCGCGACATCACCGTCCGCGCCGTGGCCGAGGGGCGCGACGCCACCAGCACCCGCGTCTCGGACGTGATGACCTCCGGCGTGGAGACGTGCAACAAGAACGACTCCGTGCAGGACGTCCTCCAGCTGATGCAGCGCGAGCAGGTGCGCCGCGTACCCATCACGGACCGCGAGGGGCGGCTGGTGGGGATCATCGCCCAGGCCGACGTGGCGACCGACCTGGACAGCGAGATGGGCTCGCGACGCGTGGCCGACACGCTGGAGCGCATCTCGGAGCCCGGCCAGCCCGCCGGGCGCGGGATGCAGGGGCGCGGCGGCGGCGTCACCTCCGGCGGATCGCCGATGGGAGGCGGGATGCAGGGCGGCGGCGCGCAGGGCGGTGGCACCGGCGGCTCCGGCTCTGAGAGCGACGACAGCTACTGAGCCGCTCTCCGGGGGGCGCGAAGCACGAGGGGGGAGGTCCCGCACGGGACCTCCCCCTCTGCTGTGTGCCCAGCATGGACAGTGGTCCGGAGGTGAAAGTCCTCCCGGAACTTGGTCGTAGGGACCGAAGCGAGCCGCAAGGCGCCGACCGCGAGGGGAGCGCTGAAAGAAGCGGGGTAGCGAACCCGTCGAGCCGACGAACAGAAACCGGATAAGAGGCGTTGCCGGGCAGGGCGAGCGTCCAACTGAACGCGAAGCTCTCACGACCAAAGCCCAGGCGGCGTAGATCCGGCGGTTGTGCGGGGAAGGTCACTGTTCTTACCTGGGGAGATCTCGCCTCGCGCCTGAAAGGGTGACGCTCGGTGGAAGCACCTGAGCG
>JAUJMI010000178.1 GCA_030446945.1 Longimicrobium sp.
GGACATCGCTGCCTCGCCGGCTAGATCCTCCGGTCGCCGCGGGAGTCCGGAGCGCACCGCCGACTCCGGGGAGGCGGGCTCCCTCGGGACGACATAAACGCACTAAAAAAGCCGGAGCCCAGAGCGAAAAAAGGGCACCTCCCACCCGGGAGGCGCCCCTTCTTTCGTCTTACCGGTGGCCGTTCCGGCGGCCGTAGACCATGTCGGCGTAGCCGTTGTCCGGGTTGCGGCCGCGCTTCAGGAGGCGGTCCACTGTGCCGGGGCCGCGGTTGTAGGCCAGCAGCGCCAGCTTGGTGTCGCCGTCGTACTTCTCGATCAGGTCGGCGAGGTACTTGAAACCGATGTTCAGGTTCGTCTCCGTGTCGCGCAGGTCGCTGCGCGTGGTGCCGGGCTTCAGCCAGCGAGCCGTCGCCGGCATCAACTGCGTGAGGCCGATGGCGCCCACGTGGCTCGTCGCGCTCGTCTTGAACCCGCTCTCCGTCTTCACCAGCCCGAACGCCACTTCCGGCTTGATCCCGTTCTCGACGGCGGCCTCGTGGATCTGCGCCGCCAGGCGGTCGGACACCTTGAAGCCGCTCGTGCGGTACTTCTCGGCGAGCTTCCGGGCCTCGGCCATCGACTCGTCCTCACGGGCGTTCTCGTTCACGGCGAGGTCGGCCAGCTTCTCCAGGCGCTTGTGCTCGATCACCTTCACCGGAACGATGGCCTCGTGGATGGCCTGCTGCATCGTCACCCCCTTCGCGGCCTCCGGCGCCTTGTCGCGGCCCAGGATCACCGCGCCCTCCACCATCGCCCCCAGGACCAGGAGAACCTGCACCGAGCGCGAAGTAAGGAGCGCGCGGGTATCGTTGCGAAGACGCGAACGCTGGCTGACTCGCGGGGCGCGGTTCGATTCGTTGTGGTTCATAACGAATGTCTCCTGGTTCGGGCGCGATCGTCTGTGTCGCGGCGGTGCATTTCGGCGTTGTTCTTATGCCTTAATGATAACCCCTGCATAGGTTTAAGTCAACCCGCCGGATGCATTTGCTCCGTAATCGATCGAGAAATGCGGGCTCCATTACCGAGGCTAGTCGACGCCTGGCCTGCTAAGTAGATCGACTGCGATGTCAGGGTAAATGTTCAATGACAACATACCCTTTGTGGGAAACAGTCTTCATCTGTTTTACATTGCACGAAAACGACGAGGGGCGCGGATGCTGTCGCGCCCCTCTGATTCTGCCTTACTGGCAGCGACCGGCTTACAGACCCGCGTTGCGGAGTTGGTCCAGGTCGATGGCCGGCGGGGAAGGCTCGGCGCGCCGCTCGCGAAGCCGGTCCGGCTCGTCCTGACGCTGGATCACGACCGCGAAGCTGGCCACGAGGGCCGCGACCGCCACAAGACTGACGCCCAAGGTGCGAATAAGCGCCTCCTGGCAGGAGTGGAGGCGCATCGACCGTTGCGCCTGAGGTCCCATCCGGGCACCATCCGTGCCGAACGGGCGTTCGAAATCAAGAACGCGTGTCCACGTATGTTTCTGACAACGGCCGTGTACCAGAACGGGTTGCGAGCCACCGGGCCGGCGCCGATCTTGCCCGGCGCCCACCAGCAAACCCGTACGCAGGGACACGATGAGCGAAGCGCAGCGGTTCGCGGACCCCGATGGAAGGTTCGACCTGGTGGTCCCCCAGGGCTGGTCCGCCGCGCCCGACGAGGAGGATGGGGGCGTGGAGGTGTGGCGCGAGGACGGCGTGGGGACGCTCCACCTGATCGCCTTCGAGGCCTCCGCGGACGAGTTTCCCGATCCGGCTGAGGAGCTGTACGCCTTTTTGGAAGAGCGCAGCGTCGAGCTGGAGGAGGACGAGGTGGAGGACGTGCCGCTGGAGGACGGATCCGAGCTCGCGCTGTGCGAATTCGTGAGCGAGGACGAGGAGGACGGCGAATCGCTCTTCTGGATGGTGGGCGTGGCGACGACGCCGGGGGCGATCTGCTTCGCCACCTACTTCTGCCCCGCGCGGGAGGAGGAGAAAGAGCGCGACACCGTGCGGCTGGCGCTCACCACGCTGCGGCTGCTGGACCCCGAATGACGCCGGACGCCGCACCGGCGCCCATCTCACCACAACACGTACGAAGGAAACCGCTTCATGCCGCTTCAGATTGGCGACCAGGCACCCGACGTGACCCTTCCGGCCCACGACAACAAGCACGTGTCGCTGGGCAGCCTCTACGGCAGTCAGCCGACGGTGGTGGTCTTCTTTCCGCTGGCCTTCACCAGCACCTGCACCGAGGAGCTGTGCACCTTTCGCGACGACCTCGCCGTGTACAACGGGTTGGGCGCGCAGGTGGCTGCCATCAGCGTGGACTCGCCTTTCGTGCTGGACCGCTTCCGCAAGGAGATCGGCGCCGACTACCTCTTCCTCTCCGACTTCAATCGCGAGGCGAGTCGCGCGTTCGGTGTGCTTCGCGAGTCGCCGCTGGGGCCGGGGCTGCGCGAAGTGTCTGACCGCTCCGTGTTCGTGGTGAACCCGGACCGCACGGTGCGCTACGCCTGGCACAGCAGCAATCCCAGCCTGCTGCCGCCCTTCGACGAGATCCGCGAGGCGCTGGCGGCGTAACGGGCGCTTCGCACAGGGTAGGCAGAGGAACGACGAAACGGCCGGCGGGCGCCTGGATGCGCTCGCCGGCCGTTTCTTTTCCGGGTAAAGACCGGGTCAACGCGCCGCTTCGAGGATGGCTTCCATCTCGTCGGTGCTGTAGCGGTAGGATTCGTTGCAGAAGTGGCAGACCACCTCGGTGTACGGCTCCTCTTCCTCCTCGATGAGGCGCCGCACCTCGTCCTGCCCCAGGCTCACGATGGCGGACTCGAAGCGCTCGCGCGAGCAGGGGCAATGGAAGCGGATCGGCTGGCTGTCACCGAGCGTGTAGCCCTCGGGGAAGATGCGCTCCAGGATCTGCTCCGGGGTGGCGCCCTCGCGCAGCAGCTTCGTGGGGTGCGGGAGCGCCGCGATCCGCTCCTCGATCGCCGCGATCTCCTTCTCCGAAAGGCCGGGGAGGAGTTGGATCATGTAGCCGCCGGCCACCACGGTGGCGTCCTGCTGCGTGAACACGCCCACGCCGACCGCCGAGGGGGTCTGCTCGCTCTGGGCGAGGTAGTAGGTGAGGTCCTCCCCGATCTCGCCCGAGATCAGCTCCACCGTGCCCTGGTACGAGTCCTTCATCCCCAGGTGCTTGGTGACGGAGAGGAAGCCGGTGGACCCGACCACGCCGGCCACGTTCAGCTTCTCGTTGGCGCTCTCCGCGTGGGCGTGGGGGTTGCCCACCAGCCCGCGCACCTCGCCGCGCCCGTTGGCGGTGACGATGATGCGCCCCGCCGGCCCGCCGCCCTTCACGTCCACGGTAAGGAGCTGCTCCTCTTCTTTGAGCGTGGCCGCGGCGATGAGGAGCGCGCCCATGGCCGTGCGCCCCAGCGCCGCCGTGACCACGGGGGAGGTGTCGTGGCGCCGGCGCAGCTCGCTTACGATCCCCGTGGCGTTCAATGCAAACGCGCGCACCCGCTCGTCGAGAGCGGTGGCGCGCACCAGGTAGTCCCGATCCATCCTCACCCCCTTGGAGCGCAAAGGCCCGCCGGCAAAGCACTTACGGCCGCGTGGCGACGATGCTTCTCGTACAGCCGAACGGCGGCGGGGTTCCCCGGACGCGCTACCGGGCCGAGGGCGCGCGCAGATCGAGGCGCATGGCGACCGCGCTGGCTGGGCACCCGCCCGCCCACTCCGCGGACTTCTGCAGCGGCGCGGGTGCCGCGTCACGCTCCGTTCGCGCGAAGCCGAAGCGCGGCCAGTACTCCGCGGCGGTCTGCGTGAGCAGGTAGAGATCGGTCAGCCTGGCGGCGCGCGCCCACCCGAGCCGGTCCGCGGTGAGCGCCGCGCCCACGCCCCGCCCCCGCCACTCCGCGCGTACCGCGGCGGACCGGAAGAGCCCCACCCGTCCGTAGACCTCGACCCCCGCCATTCCGAGCATCCGCCCACTCCCGTCCAGCGCGATCGCGTACTGCGGGCCCCACTGCGCGGCGACATCGTTCAGTGTCAGCCCGCTCTCGCGGAGCAGTGCCTCTGCGACGGGGAAATCGGCCGCGGTCGCGGGGCGGATCTGGTACCCGCCGCTTCCCTCAGGCGGTTCGGGGGCGCTCCGCGAAGACGAATTGGTCATCGGGTTGTCTGAGTAGGGGGTCGGCGCGATATTGCCGATTGCATTCTGCAATCAACCCTATGATAAGGCGCTCGATTGCAGTTCGCAACCCAGTGTCACACCCCCTTACCCGTGGCTTACCATGGATGTGCTCCCACCCGGCGCGCCCGCCTGCACCACCGGCGATCTGGAGGCGGATACCGATGCCTTCTACGATGCCCTTACCGCGCTGATCCGCCTGTACATGCTTCGCAATCGGGAGCGGGTGTGCAGCCGCGGGCTGAGCGTGACGGAATGCTACGCACTGGACGCGGTGGTGCGGCTAGGCGCGCTCACAGTGACCGGACTGGCCGGGGAGATGGGTCTCAACAAGAGCACGGCGAGCCGGGTGGCGGACGCGCTGGAAGCGCGGGGGCTGGTTGAGCGCCGGAGGGATCTGGAGAATTACCGGGTGCGCCTCTTGGTGCCGACCGGGACGGGGGCAGCCCTCAACGACGAGGTGGTGGCGGACGTGAAGGCGGAGCACCGCGCGCTTCTCGCCGGGTTCGATTACACCACGCGCGCGGAAACCGTCCGCCTCCTCCACGCCGTGACCGCCGCCGCGGCCCCCCGTATCCGCGCCGCCGGCAGCGCCTGCTGCACCGACACGGGCTCATAGCGCTCAACGCGGCAGCAGGAGGCGAGCCACGCAGCCCCGGGCGCCGGTGCGGTTCTCCAGCGTCAGGGTCCCGCCGTGGGCCTCGGCGATCTGGCGGCTGAGGGCCAGGCCGATGCCGGTGCCGTTGCGCTTGGTCGTGAAGAAGGGGACGAAGAGGTTGGCCGTGTCCACCAGCCCCGGGCCGTCGTCCTCCACCCACACCTCCACGCCATCCCCGTCCGCGCGCCAGCCGACGCGCACCCCGCCGCCGGTCTCCAGCGCGGCGTCGGTGGCGTTGCGGACCAGGTTGATCAGCAGCTGGTCGAGCTGGTCGGGGTCGGCGCGCACCTGCAGGGCGTCGCCGGGGACGACGCGCACGGTGAGGCGCCGCTCCAGCTCCGCCGTGTGGCGCACGCGCAGCCCCACGTCGATGGGGCGGAGCGAGGGGGGCGGGAGGCGCGCCAAGCGGGCGTACTCGGCCATGAAGCGGCTGAGCGACGTGGAGCGCCCCGCGATGATCGCCAGGCCGCCGCGCAGGTCGTCGCCCAGCTCGCCGGGGACGGCGCCCTCGCCCACCATCCCCTGCAGGGTGCCGGCGATGGACTGGATGGGGGCCAGCGAGTTGTTGATCTCGTGGCTCAGCACCCGGATCAGCCGCCGCCACGCCTGCCGCTCCTCTTCCCTAAGCACGCGGCTCACGTCGGCCACCACCAGGAGCTGGTGCGAGCGGCCCCCTTGCCGGAAGGGCCCGCGCCGCACCTCCCACCGCCCCACGCCGCCGGGGAAGGCGTGCTCAACCGTGCGCGGCGTCTCCCCCTCCAGCAGCTCGGTCAGCTCCAGCTCCTCGGCGGGGAAGCCGAGGAGGCGCTCCGAGGGGCGATCGAGAAGGCGCTCGCCGGCGCGGTTGGCGAGGCGGACCCGCCCGCCCTCGTCGATGGCGAAGACGGCCACGTCGATCTCGGCCATCACGCGCCGCAGGAGGGCGGTCGCCTCGATGGCGCCGATGCGCTGCTCGCGAAGCGTCTCGCCCAGCGCGTTGGCCTCCACCAGCGCCAACCCGAGCGCGTCGTCCGGGCGCGCGCCGCGGGCGCGGAGCGAGAAGTCGCCCTCGCGCAGCGCGGCCAGCAGGTTCGAGAGGGTCTGGAGGGGGCGGATCGCCCGCTCGCGCACCATCCACGCGGCCAGCAGCCAGCCGCCGCCCACCAGCACGGCCGCCGTCCACTGCACCCCGCTGTCGTAGCCTCCCTGCCACAGGAGCAGCGCGGAGAGCGCCACTCCCGGCAGCCCCGCCATGAGCGCCAGGAGGAAGATCTGGGTCTGGTGGCGCGTGCGCCGCCGGCGAGGGGGCGTCAACGGTGGGCGACGCAGGCGCGACAGATCCAGGAGCCCGCATTCCTGGAGCGGATGAATTCGCCGCTGCAACCACACGAAGTCAGCCTTCGCGGACCCGGGCCGCGGCGATCGCGCGAAGCGCGGGGGCTTCCCCGTTTCCCGTTCCCCGCTCCCCATTCCCCGCCCTTCACAGCCCGAAGCGCTCCAGCCGGCGGTACAGCGCGCTGCGGCTGAGGCCCAGCGCCTCCGCGGCCTGGCTCACGTTGCCGTCGAAGCGCTCCAGCGCCTTGCGGATCAGGAGGCGCTCGGCGTCTTCCAGCGACATCTCTTCCATCGCGACGGAGGCGGGGACGCGGCCGCGCAGCGCCAGGTCCTCCACGCCCACGCGGGGGCCGGCGGTCAGCAGGATCGAACGCTCCACCGCGTGCTCCAGCTCGCGCACGTTGCCGGGCCAGGGGTAGGAGAGGAGCGCCTGCATGGCGTCGGGGGTGAAGCCCTCCAGCGCCTTGCGGTACTGCGCCGCGCCACGGCGAAGGAAGTGGTTCGCCAGCAACGGCACGTCCTCGCGCCGGTCGCGCAGCGGGGGGAGGTGGATCTCGACGGTGTTGAGGCGGAAGAGGAGGTCTTCGCGGAACCGCCCCTCTTCCACGCCCTGCTGCACGTCCACGTTGGTGGCCGAGATCACGCGCACGTCCACCTTGCGCGTGCGCGACGCGCCGACCCGCTGGAGTTCGCCGCTCTGCAGCACGCGCAGGAGCTTGGCCTGCTGGTCGTGCGGCATCGTGCCGATCTCGTCCATGAAGAGCGTGCCGCCGTCCGCCAGCTCGAAGGCGCCCACCCGGTCCGAGCGCGCGTCGGTGAAGGCACCCTTTACGTGCCCAAAGAGCTCGCTCTCGAACACCCCCTCCGCGATGGCGCCGGCGTTCACCGTCACCAGCGGGCGCGAGGCGCGCGGGGAGGAGGCGTGGAGCCAGCGTGCGACCACGTCCTTGCCAGTGCCGTGCTCGCCGGTGAGGAGCACCGAGGCGTCGGAAGGGCCCACGCGCTCCATCAGGCGCAGCACGGGGGCCATGGCGCGCGACTCGGCGATCATCTCGGGGAGGCCGTCGCTGCGCAGGCGGCGGTTCTCCTGCTCCAGCCGCTGCGTCTGCCGCAGCGCGCGCCCCAGCTCCACCTGCGACGCGAGGATGGCCAGGAGGCGCTGGTTGTCCCACGGCTTCTCCACGTAGTCGCGCGCGCCGCG
>JAUJMI010000179.1 GCA_030446945.1 Longimicrobium sp.
TCCCGATAACAGGAGAGGGCTGCGCCCTCGCCGTTATCGAGAGAGGGGGCGGAACTGCAGATGCCGCGTCGTATGCTGCTCCACCGCCCCTTGCGGACACCAGGACCTGATGGGGGGGCAGACCTGCGTGTCTGCCTTTCAACGCGTCAAGTGCTTGTTGCAACGGGAGTCCGGGAAATCTCGGTCCGGAAAATCTCGGTCCGGAAATTTTTGTACTCAAGTCACCGTTGTTCCGCGCCTATCCTGCGCGCGGTTGTTGGAGCCGCAACGACCTGCTCGAGCTGCTGCACGCCGTCGCGGACGACGCCAAACAGGCCGCGACGGTGGAGGAGGCGGTCGCGGCGCGCCTGGAGCGGGTCTGCACGTACACGGGGTGGCCGGTGGGGCACGCGTGTTTCGTGGACGCCACGGGCGGGCTGGTGTCGAGCTGCATCTGGCACCTGGATGGCGCGGAGCGATACGCCGCGTTCCGCGAGGAGATCGACGACGAGGCCGACTCGCGCATCCTGCTGGCCCACCACACCGAGGAGATGGGGTGCCGCACGGTCACCGCGGCGTCGGGGGAGGAGGGGCTGCGGCTGGCCCGCGAGCTGCGCCCCGACCTCATCACGCTGGACCTGCTGATGCCGGGGATGAACGGCTGGAACAGGCTGCGCGAGCTGCAGGCGGACGCGGAGCTGCGCCACATACCGGTGGTGGTGGTGAGCGTGCTGGCGGAGGAGAGCCGGCGCGACCTGGAGGGCGCCGCGGAGCTGGTGGACAAGCCGGTCGGCCGCGGCCCCCTGCTGGCCGCGCTGCGCCGGGCCCTCGCCCGCGGGGTGCAGCGGGCGCTGGTGGTGGATGGCGACCCGGTGGCTCGCACCGCCGCCGCCGACCTGCCGGCGCGCGGACGGCGTGGAGGTGCGGATGGCGGCCCACCCGCGCCGCCATGCGGCTGCTGGACACCGTCTCCCCGGACCTCGTCCTCCTGGACACCGCGGCAACCCTGCCGGACGGCCGCGGGCTGATCCGCGCGCTGCATGACCGCTCGCGCCGCGGAGGTGTGGCGCCCGCCGGTGGTTGTCGCCGCGATGCACCGGCGAGAACCGGAGCCGGTGTACGCCGGGGCGGGCGTGGAGTCCGGGATGGTCCCGCCGGGTAGCGCTTGACGAATCGGCGGGTACGGTGCGATACTCGAAGCGTACGTGCGGTACGGACGTTCCAACCCTTCCCGCCGGGGCCATCCCCCCGGCGGGCTTTCTTTCGGGTCTTCCGCGCCTGCCCATGATCGCCGGGATCGTGCTCGCCGCGGGGCGCTCGCGACGGATGGGGGAGCCCAAGCCGTTCCTCCGCCTGGGCGGGCTCACCTTTTTGGAGCGCGCCGTCCAGGGCCTGCGCGACGGCGGCTGCGATCCGGTGTGGGTGGTCGCCGCGGCCGGGGACGAGCGGCTGGCGGAGGCCGCGTCGGCGCTGGGCGCCCGCGTCGCGCTCAACCCGGACGCCGGTTCGGAGCAGCTCGACTCGCTGCGCATCGGCCTGCGCGCGCTCCCCGCGGAGGCCGAGGCGGCGGCGGTGCTCCCCGTCGACATCCCCGAGGCGGATGCGGTGCGCGCAGTGGTGGATGCGTTCCGCGCCACCCGCGCGCCCGTGGTCGTTCCCGCGCGCGAGCGAAAGCACGGCCACCCTGTGCTCTTTGCGCGCGCCGTGTGGCCCGAGCTGCTCGGCGCGGATCTGCCCGATGGCGCCCGCACCGTGGTCCACGCCCACGCGCACGACCGGGTGGAGGTCCCCGTAGCCGCGCTCCCTTGCGACGTCGACACGCCCGGCGACCTGCGCCGCCTTGCGCGAGCGCACGGGCGCGTGAGCGGGCGGCTGGAGGCGGCCGAGGCGCTCCACCACGCGCGCCGGGCGGTGGCGGCGGGCCCGCCCGCGGTGGGTGTGGTGGTGCTGGAGTCGTGCGGGCGAGGCCCCGGCGCGGGGGAGCGGATGGTGGTGTGGGCCGCCGGGCACGCCGGCACCCTGGGCTCCGCCGCACTGGACGCCGCCGCCGTCGAGGCCGCCCGCGCGCGCCTCCACGCGTCGGCGCCCGCGGGCACGCAGGTGCTGGAAGCGGAGGGGGTGCGCTGCACCGTGTACCTGGAGCCGCACCGCCCGCGCCCGGAGCTGGTGATCGTGGGGGCGGGGCACATCGCGCGGCCGCTGTGCAGGGTGGGTGCGCTCCTGGGCTTTCGCGTGGTGGTGCTGGACGACCGCCCCGAGTTCGCCACGCGCGAGCGCTTCCCGGAAGCCGCCGAGGTCCTGCGCGCCGACTTCGCGGACCCGTTCCGCGACGTGCCCATCCGCGCCGGCACGCACCTGGTGCTGGTGACGCGCGGGCACAAGTACGACTTCGAAGCGCTTCGCGGCCTCCTGCTGGGCCCGGAGGCGCCGGCCTACGTCGGCATGGTGGGGAGCCGCCGCCGCGTGCGCGCCGCGCTGGAGCAGCTCGTCCGCGAGGGGATCCCGCACGAGCGCCTGGCCGCCGTCCACGCCCCCGTCGGCCTGGACGTCCACGCCGAGACGCCGGAGGAGATCGCCATCTCCATCGCCGCCGAGATCATCCTCGTGCGCCGCGGCGGCACCGGCGTCCCGCTGCGCGACCGGGAGCGGGTCGCGGAGCGGTGGGTGGGGAAGGGAGGGGGGTGAGTGGCTCGCCAGGGCAGGCAGCCCGGCATGGCAGCGGCGTTGCAACCGCTGCGACAGCCGCGGGAACCAGGGGCTGAAGCCCCCGCTGGAACCACGGGAAGGTGGCTGAAGCCGGCTGGTGAGCCGCGGCCTCGGGCCGACGCCATTTCCTGAGCGAAGCGCTGCTCCGGCCTCTCGCCGGCTCCACCGCCGGGCGCGGAGCGAAGGAGACGGGCTCTCCCGTGAGCACCGTACCATCCAATGTTCGACGGCGGTGCATGGGGATCGAAGCGGCCCCGCGCTCCTCGATACGCCTGGAAGGCGCTGCCGGAACCGGCACTCAGAAAGCAGAACCGATGTACCGGCACTGCATCTACTGCTCGGCGGATCTGGGCGCCAACGAGGCGCTCGAGTCGTTCCCCGTGGGGCGCAGCATCGCCTTCGACGCGGAGCGGGGCCGGCTCTGGGCGGTGTGCGGCAAGTGCGCGCGGTGGAACCTGGCGCCCATCGAGGAGCGCTGGGAGCCGGTGGAGGATGCGGAGCGGCTCTTCCGCGACGCGCGCATGCGGGCCCAGTCGGAGAACATCGGGCTCGCGCGGCTGCCGGACGGAAGGCGGCTGATCCGCGTGGGGGCTGCGCTGGCGGGGGAGATGGCGGCGTGGCGCTACGGCGAGCAGCTGCGGCACCGCCGGACGCGGCACCTGCGGGCGGGTGCGGCGCTGGCGGGCGGCGTGGGCCTCGTGGCGCTGGCGGGGCTCTCGGCGGGCGGCGGCGCCCTGGTGGCCACCACCCTCGCGTGGCGTTGGCTAGTCCGCCCCGGGCTGCAGGGCTACCGCGACGCGGAGGTCCTCCACACCTTCCCCCGGGCCGGCGGCGAGCCGGGCGCCCGTGTCCACCTGCGCCGCAGGGACGTGGCGGGCTCCACGCTCCGCGTCGCCACCGGCGGCGGGGTGGAGCTGCACCTGCCGCCGCTGGCGGAGGAGGCGCCGTGGCTGCGCGAGGGAGTGCTGCACCGCACCGGCATCCGCACCCTGGTGCTGCCGGATGCCACCGCGCGCCGGGTGATGGAGCGCGCCATGATCGCCGTGAACGCGCGCGGAGCCCGCCGCCGGCAGCTCGAGCAGGCGGTGAAGGTGCTGGAGGCCGCGGGCTCGGCCCAGGGGTACCTGGCCGCCGCGGGCCGCAAGCGCCTCCGGCTTCACGGCGGCAGCGAGGTGTACGACCGCGCCCCGTCGGAGCCCAACCCCGTCGCGGCGCTGGCGCTGGAGATGGCGCTGCACGAGGAGCAGGAGCGGCGCGCCCTGGCGGGCGAGCTCTCGGTGCTGGAGGCCGCCTGGCGCGACGCCGAGCCCATCGCCGACATCGCGGACCGGCTGGCGGTGGAAGGGAGGTGAGGAGTGTACCGCCACTGCATCTACTGCTCGGCCGACCTGGGCGCCAACGAGGCGCTCGAGAGCTTCCCCGTCGGCCGCACGCTGGCGTTCGATGCGGCGAAGGGCCGGCTCTGGGCGGTGTGCGGCAAGTGCGCGCGGTGGAACCTGGCGCCCATCGAGGAGCGCTGGGAGCCGGTGGAGGATGCGGAGCGGCTCTTCCGCGACGCGCGCATGCGGGCGCAGTCGGAGAACATCGGCCTCGCGCGGTTGCCGGACGGGACGCGGCTGATCCGCGTGGGCGCGGCGCTGCAGGGTGAGCTGGCCGCCTGGCGCTACGGCGACCAGCTGATCAAGCGCCGCCGCCGTCACTACATGCTGGTAGGGGCGGCGACGGTCGCCGGCATCGTGGGCTTCGCGGGGGTGGCCTACGCGGCGGTGGGGTGGGGGAGCTACTACGCCGTACATAGCGTGGGCAGATCCCTCTGGAAGGAGTACCTGCGGAACCGCCCCATCCATACGCTCGCCGCGCACGAGACGCCGGACGGCCAGCGGGTGACGCTCCGGCGCAGGCACCTGGAGGGCGCCGTTCTGCGGCCGGGATCCCAGGGAGGAGTGGAGCTCAGCATGCCGAGGGCGGTGATGATGCCGTCCGCCAAATGGAAGGGAGTCCTGGTGGAAACGCCGATCGTGCTCCCGGACTCCGCCGCGCGGCGCGTGCTGGAGCGGGGAATGGTGCACCTGAACGCCTCCGGCGCGGACCGCGATCGCCTGACCCACGCCATCGGGCTGATCGCGTCCGCCGGATCTGCCGAGGAGTACATCAGCGGCACCGCATCCTCCCGCCTCGCCCTTGCGCGCGACGTCAATGCGAGGCGGTGGATGCCCGGAGAAACGGCACTCGCGCTGGAGATCGCCCTGCACGAGGAGCAGGAGCGGCGCGCGCTGGCCGGCGAGCTCTCCATCCTGGAAGCGGCGTGGCGCGACGCCGAGCCGATCGCCGACATCGCGGACCGGCTGGCCACCGCACCCACGCAACCGGAATGACCGAAGACCTGGCGGTGTTCGAAGCGGCGGAAGAGGCGGCGCGCGCGGGACGTGCGGTGGTGCTGGCGACCATCGTGCACTGCCGCGGCTCCGTGCCGCGCGGCGCGGGGAGCAAGATGCTCGTCGATCCCGAGCGCGGGCTCACCGGCACCGTGGGCGGCGGGTGCGGCGAGGCGCAGGTGATCGAGGCCGCCGCCGAGGTGCTGGAGACGGGCACCCCGCGGCTCCTGCGCATCGACCTCACCGAGGACCTCTTCTCGTGGAGCCCCGCCGTGTGCGGCGGGGTGTTCGACGTTTTCATCGAGCGGGTGCAACCCACACCCGCACGGCTGGACCGGACGGCGGCCGGCGCACCTTGACCAAACCCGCCCCTGCTACATTAGTTTCCCAGTCCGCCATTCCCCGAAACGCGAAAGGACGCGCATGACCGCAGTGCAGAGCCCGCTCCGCCCGGAGCAGGTGGATACGATCCGTACGGAGCTCCTCCGCACGCTCACCAAGCTGGAGCGGAGCCTCAAGATCAGCGGCGAGTCCGCGCGCCCGCGCGACCTGGAGCAGGACACGGTGGGCCGCCTGTCCCGCATCGACGCGCTCCAGACGCAGGGGCTCACCAAGACGCTGGCCGAGCGCGAGCGCGCCCAGCTGGCCCACGTGGTCGACGCGCTGCGCCGCATCGAAGACGGCACCTACGGCGCGTGCAACGCGTGCGGCGGCGCCATCCCCTTCGAGCGCCTGCTGGTGTTCCCCGAGACGCGCGCCTGCACCACCTGCGCGCGCGCGGCCTGACCGACCCGCTCCACAGATTTTCGCGGTTCCGCGGCGGCCCCTGGCGGCAGCCGCGGTGCCTGCGCGTGAGGAAAAGCGTCACACACAACGCACGGAGGAGACGGCAAGGCACAGGAGGGCATCCTCCGTGGCTTCGCGTTTCGTGTGCTACGCGCCCCTTGCTTCGTCGGAGCACCCTATGTAGTATTCTAGAGGGAGGCGCATCCACCCCGAAGCCGCGACGCATGCCGCCGAGACCGAACCTGACGTACCCGACCGCGCTGGTGCTGCACGCGCTCTCCATGGGGCAGTCGTACGGCTTCGACATCATGGACGCCACGGGGCTCCCCAGTGGCACCATCTACCCGCTGCTGCGGAGGCTGGAGCGCATCGGGTGCGTGGAGGCGAGCTGGGAGGACGAGCGCGAGGCGGCCGGCGAAGGACGCCCCGCGCGCAAGTACTACCGCGTCACCGCCGAGGGACTGGAGGTGCTCGCCCGCGCCCGCGGACGCTTCGCGGCGCTGGAGCACGGCGTCCGCCCGGGGCTGAACCCGCACCCCGCGTCGTCATGAGCGCGCACCGCACTCCCCTGGCGCTGCGGGCGGCGTTGCGCGTGGTGGATGGAGCCGCGCGCCTGGCACCCGCCACCGAGCGCGCCGCCCTGCGCGGCGAGTGGCGCGCCGAGCTCTGGCACCGCTCCCAACGGCTGGAGCGCGCCGGGCGCTGGAGCCACGCCGAGGCCGCGAGGCTCCTGCTGCGGAGCCTCGGCTCCGCCGCCGATGCGCTGGACCTCCGCTTCTGCGGCCCCGACGGCGCCGCGGACCCGTGGGTGGAGGGCGCGCGCACCGGACGGCGCCTGGTCGGCTTCGCCGCCGCCCTCCTCTGCGCCGCGTTGGCGGTGTCGGCGGGGGCCTTTGCGTGCGCCCTCGCCAGCGTGCTGGTGTCCGGCGGAGGACCACCCGCATGGGGCCGCATCGACGCCGTCTCGCGGGCCTTCATCCTGGCGGTCGGCGCTCTGTGGAGCCTGGGGCTGGTGGCGGGCTCCGCCATCGCCACGTACCGCTTCCTTCCGGACGGCGTACGCACGCGGTCCGAGGCGCGGTGGATGATGGCCGCGTCGGGGATGCTCGGGCTCTGCGTGGGGGTGCTCGCCGCGTCGCGCGCCGCGAGCGCCGCCGCCTCAAACTCCGTCCTTGCCAGCGCGGATCTCCCGGCGCGGACCGCCCTGGCCTGCCTCGCCATGTGGTGCGCATCGGCCGCCGCCTTCGCCGTGCTGCGCCGCCGGCCGCGCCTGCTGCGAGGGTTTGCGCCGCACTGACCTCGAGCTCCCCACGGCGGCGAGAGATGCTGGCACGTATGTAGGGTTCTACTTGTCACGTCCGTCCACTTCCACCGGCAGGTGCACCATGACCACGACGCGAACGATCCACCTCTCCCTCTTACTCGCCGCATCCGCGCCGGCCGCGGCCCAATCGTCCGGCAAGCTGACGCTCACCGCGGCGGCGCACGGGCCGGGGGCGCCCGTGGAGGCGAGCTATCAG
>JAUJMI010000180.1 GCA_030446945.1 Longimicrobium sp.
GAGGACGACTTGGTGCCGGAGGACTTCTTGGCGCCGCCGGACGACTTCTTGCCGCCGCCCTTGCTCCCGCGCTCCTCCTCACCGCCCATCGCGTTCACCAGCCCGGCGATGGCCGCCGCGCCCGCCAGCGCCGCGGCGCCCGCGGCGATGGGGTGCGACTTCACCATCCCCGCCACCCCGCCTTCCTCCTTCCCTCCCTGACGCTGTCCGTCCTGGTTCCCGCCCTGGCGTTGTCCGCCATTGGAGCCGCCCTGACGGTCTCCACCCTGCCGCTGCCCTGCACTCTTCTCAGCCATCGCGATCCTCCGGTGTCTGGTACGTGGGTGCTTCTCTGGGCTACGTAGAGCCTCTCGGCCCCGCCCGCACACGGGCGGAGCGCCGGGTGCGGCTTCTAACCAATGCAAAGACGGAGCCGAACGCAAGGATTTTCTGGCTTCGAACCGTCGAAACCGCAAAAACGGCGGTTCTCGCCCCCTCTCAGAGGACTCCAAACGCCCTCTCCGGCCCGTGGCTGTGGCCATTCATGGCATGTGTCTGGTGTGCCTCTCCAGCGCTGGGCCCGTCGCTGTAGGATGGCACACCCGCACCCTTCCGGACCGTGTACCTCTTGGCGCACCGGCTCCCGTCCCTCCTTTGCGCGCTCCTCGCGCTCGGCCTCTGCGCGTGCGGCTCGGCCGAGGCTCGCGACGCGCCCCTGGCCCGCAAGCTCCACGTGGTGCAGGGGCTCGGTTTTCCCGAATCGGTGCGCCACTACCCGGACCAGGACGTCTACTTCGTCTCCAACATGGTGGGCGCCGGGTCGGTCAAGGACGGCAACGGCTACATCGCGCGCATCCTCGCGGCGACCCTGGGGCCGGTGACGATCGTTGCGCGGGGCGGCACGGGAGGCGTGGTGCTGGACGCGCCCAAGGGGATGGCGATCCAGGGCGACACGCTATGGGTGGCGGACATCGACGTGCTGCGCGGTTTCCACCGCCGCACGGGCGTCCCGGTCGCCACGCTGGAGCTGCGCCCGCACAGCTCGATGCTCCTCAACGACATCGCCGTGGGGCCGGACGGCACGATGCGCGTGACGGACACCGGGATCGCGATGACGCCCAACGGGATCCTCTACCACGGCGCGGACAAGATCTTCGCGGTGGGGCCCGACGCGCCGTGTCGCTGTTGTCGAGCGGCAAGGAGCTGAAGCTCCCCAACGGCATCACCTGGGACTCCGCGGGGCGCCGCTGGATCGTGGTGGCGTTTCAGCCCTTCCGCAGCGAGGTGTACGCGCTGGGCCAGGGCACCCGCACCACGCCGGCCACGGGGAATGGGCGGGTCGACGGGGTGGACCGTCTGGACGACGGACGTCTGCTGGTCACGTCGTGGAGCGACTCCAGCCTGCACGTCTTTCGCGGAGAGCGCGACCAGCGCGTGGCGCGTGGCGCGCGGCATCGGGCAGCCCGGGTGGTCGGCGCCACCACCATCACCGGCGAGCTGCAGATGCCTCACGACACGCTGCACGTGACGGTCACGCGCGATTCGGCGTTCGCACCCGGCGTCGAAGTACCCGATGCGTCCCGGCACTCTGCGCACCGAAATAGTGCACCAGCCCAGAGCATTCGCAGGAGCCCGCATGGCAAAGAGACTAGCCGCCCGCCTCCGCCATTCAACTCACAAATGGTTGCCGTGGAGCACTTTAGACGAGCGCCCTCGACCCGCAAACGGCCAGATTCCGGCGCCGATCGACACCTGCGCAAGCCCGGTCAAATTCGGCATGGGGCGTGCACAAACGCGCGACAGTCCACCAACCGGACTCCAGCGCCTGCTCCCGCATCGCGCTCGGACCCCCTGCACCCTTCCTCCGCCTCCCGGGAGACCCCCAATGACCCACGCACTTCGGCTTCGGCGATCTTCGGTGAGGCTGCTCATGGCCGGCTGCATGCTCGCCGCCGCGGCGTGCCAGGATGCGCAGAACCCCACCGCCGGCGACCCGCGGCTCTCCAAGGGCGCGGGTGGGCTCACGCTCACCGCGTCGCATGAGTCGGTGCGGATGGTGATCCGCGACACGCTGCGGCTGAGCGTAGTGGCCAGCAACCCGGCGGGGCGCACCATTCCCCACAACAACCCGCTGACCTGGGCGTCAGCGGACCCGTCGGTCGCGGCGGTCGATTCATCGGGGCTGGTGACGGCGGGGTCCGAGCCGGGCGAGACGGTGGTGACGGTGACCCACGCCAATGAGCGCTGGGCGGACACGGTGCGCGTGACCGTGACCTACCCGGAGGAGGCGCGGGCGCTGTGGGTGAACCGCTTCGAGTGGGGCGCCACCCCGAACGGCGCCACGGGTACGGCCAAGATCATCGAGATCATGGACAAGGCGAAGTCGGCGAACTTCAACATCGTCTACTTCCAAGTCCGTGGCGAGGGCGACGCGTACTACCCGAGCGAGCTGGAGCCCTGCACCTTCCGCCTCTGCGTCACGCTGGGCAACGGCCGGCCATCGTGGGACCCGCTCGCGGTGGCCATCCGCGAGGCGCACGCGCGCGGCATCGAGCTGCACGCCTGGTTCAACGCGCTGACCGGGTGGTCGTCGCCCCCGGGGACCGCAAACGCCGGCTACTGCGCGCGGCTGGTGGCGAGCAAGCCGGGGTCGCCCAACCACATGCTGATCGACCATCCCGAGTGGCAGCTCGTGGCGAGCGACGGCAAGGTCTTCACCTGCACCAACAGCCAAGCGTACGAGTACGCCTACGTCTCGCCCGGCATCCCCGCGGTGCGCACGCACGTGGCGCGGGTCGCGGCGGACATCGTGCGGCGCTACGACGTGGACGGCATCCACCTGGACCGCATCCGCTACCCCAGCAACTTCCTGTCGTACGACCCCGTGAGCGTGGCGGCCTTCGGGCGGCGCGCAAGCGCGAGCGATCCCGCCTGGATCCGCTGGCGCCAGGAGGCCGTGAACCAGACGGTGAAGGAGATCCACGACAGCATCAACGCGGTGCGCCCCAAGGCGGTGCTCTCGGGCGCGGTGTGGGGGATCTACGAGGACAACTGGAACTGGCGCTCGTCTCGTGGCCTGATGCAGTACTTCCAGGACCCGCGCGCGTGGGCCCGGAACGGCTACTTCGACGTGGCCGTGCCCATGACCTACTACAACACGCACCTCACGTACTGCGGCTTCGCGGACTGGGCCTGCCTCCTCGACGACCACATCCGGGGGTACGAGGACAGCGGCCGGCACCTGTACATCTCCGTCTCGCCCGCGATGCCGTCCAGCAAGACGAACGCGATGGTGCTGGACCAGATCGCGGTGGGGCGCGCCAAGGGGGTGAAGGGCTTCTCCTTCTACGCCTGGAACGCGATGAACCAGCGGAACCTGTGGCCCGTGCTCGCGTCGGGTCCCTTCAAGGAGCCCGCATCGGTGCCGTACCAGGACTGGCAGTAGCAATCCTGGTGGCATAAACAGAGGCGGGGCCGCACCGTGTGTGCGGTCCCGCCTCTTTCGCAGTTCGCGCCGTTCGTCTCGCTGCTCAGCGGTAGGAGGCCAGCAGATTACCAGATCCGGTCGACAGGGTAGGCATCGAATGCGGCATCCGCACCGACGAGCTGGACCCGCTCGGCGATGGCCTGGGCGATCAGGAGCCGGTCGAACGGATCGCGGTGGTGCAGCGGCAGCGGCGAGAGCGCCATGACGTGCTCCGACCTGACATCCAGGATCTCAAACTCGTTCTCGGCCAGGCTCTCGGGCCAGAGCCGGGCAAGCGGGCGATCCAGCACGAGCTTGCCCGCGCTCACCTTGATGGCGATCTCCCACGCGGTGACGACGCTTACCAGAACTCGCGCGGCGGGGTCCCCGATGTGCCGCGCGGCAGTCTCGCTCAGCCGCGGGTCGTCATCGATGAACCAGAGGAAAGTGTGGGTGTCGAGGAGGAGGTCCACAGGCTCACATGTACTCGCGGAAGTCCTCGGGCGTCGCGTCGAAGTCCTCGGCCATGTGGATCATCCCGCGGGCGCTCCCGGGCTTGCGCGGGGCTCGAGTGCGGTGGAGCGGGACGATCTTCGCGATGGCTTCTCCACCGCGCATGAGGACGACTTCGCCCGTGCGCGCAGCCTCTTCAACCAGCTCGCGGAGCTGCGGCGAGGCGTCGGCAAGGTCGATCGCGGGGACTCCCATGAGCAGCCCTCTTTCCGGTTCAGCCGGGTGATTACGGTCCAGGGAAGTAAGATAACACCTTGCCGTCACACGGACACGGGCCTCGATGTCTTGCCCGCTCGGGCTACCAGTCCGTCGGCTTGTAGTCCTTGAGGAAGGACCCCCACACGTGCTGGCCGGTGTTGATGCCGGCGATGATGGGGTCCACGATGCGCGCGGCGCCGTCCACGATGTCGAGCGGCGGGTGGAAGCCGTGCTCGGCCGTCTTGCGCGCGGCCAGCTCCGCCGGGTCCTCGTCGGTCACCCAGCCGGTGTCCACGCTGTTCATGTGGATGCCGCTGGCGTAGTAGTCGATGGCGGAGGTGCGCGTCATCATGTTGAGCGCGGCCTTCGCCATGTTGGTGTGCGGGTGCCGCGCCGTCTTGAAGCGGCGGTAGAACTGCCCCTCCATCGCCGACACGTTGACGATGTGCTTGTCGCGCTCCGGCGTGCGGGTCATCAGCGCCTTGAGGCGGGCGTTGAGTATGAAGGGCGCCACCGCGTTCACCAGCTGCACCTCCAGGAGCTCCACCGAGGGGACCTCGTCCATCATCATCCGCCACGAGTTCCGGTCGCGCAGGTCGATCTGCTGGAGGTCCTGGTCGAGGCGGCCCGCCGGGAAGAGCGCCTGGTCCACCGAGAACTCCTCCGGGAGAAGTGGGAGCTGCGACAGCTCCGCGGCGCGCGCGAGGCCGGCCACCGCGTCGTCGGCGCGCGCGGGGACGAGGGCGGCGGCGGGCGCGGACGCGTCGTACGAGCCGAGGAGGCGCCGCAGGTGCTCGGGAACCTGGTCCAGGCGCGCCGTCTCGCCCTCCATCATGTGCCGGTAGAACTCCGGCGGGCGGCGCACGGTCTGGCACGCGTTGTTGATGATGAAATCAAGGCGGTCGCGGGTCGACAGGAGCTCGCGGCAGAACGCCTCGACGCTGGGCGTGTGGCGCAGGTCGAGGCCGAAGACCTGCAGCCGGTGCCCCCACTCCGCGAAGTCGGGCTCCTGCGCGTAACGCGCCGCCGAGTCGCGCGGGAAGCGAGTGGTGACGATCAGGTGCGCGCCCGCGCGCAGCAGCTTGATCCCCGCCTGGTAGCCGATCTTGACCCGTCCGCCGGTGAGCAGCGCCACGCGCCCGGTGAGGTCCGCCGTCTCGCCGCGCTTGGCGAAGTTGAGCTCGGCGCACGGCGGGCAGAGCTGGTCGTAGAAGTGGTGCAGCTCCGTGTAGTCGCCCTTGCAGATGTAGCAGTTGTGCGTGTCCGGCGTGGGCACCTGCGACTTTTCGGTGAGCAGGTACGGCGAGCCGAAGCCCGCCGGCGCGAACATCGGCGTGACGAAGACCGGCTCCTGGCGCAGCTTGCGGATGCCGCGCTGCGACAGCACCTCCTCCGCGCGCTGGGCACGCTCGGCGCGGCGCTCGCGGCGCGTGGCCTTTTGCAGGCGGCGGCGGTCGGTGGCGTCGGGGCGGGCGACGAGGCCGGTGGCGCGCAGGAAACGATTGCGCTCCTCCTCGCTCACCTCGGCCAGCAGCCCGCGGTCGGCGATCACCTCTTCCAGCAGCTCCGCCGCCGCGCGGATGCGCTCCGCGATCGGGCGCGCGTCTGTCGACATCGTGTTCTTCTCGCTTGGGAACGCGCCTCGACTCCGGCGGGCCGGCTTCGAGGCGCGTGAGGGTGCGTGGTGTGATCCGCCCTCTCGTTAGCGGCAGTGCGGTGAGTACCCTGCTGCGGCGTCGCGGTGCCGCATCGCCGCTTCAGGCGCGCCTCTTGCCGCGTTCCGCCGCCGAGAACCTCGTGCCGTACCACTGGCGACCGGAGGTGGGTGAATGACTGTGGTCCGTTGCCGCGAATGCGGCAAAGACGTCAGCTCGCAGGCCGCGGTCTGCCCGCACTGCGGAATCAGCAACCCGGTGCTCGCGGACGGCCATCGCGATCACGGGAGAGGCGCGCACGTGGCCGGCGCGCACGACCATGCGCCCGTGCGCCGCCGGGGCGGGAAGGGCGGGTGGATGATGGCGCTCCTGCTCCTGCTGGTCCTCCTCGCGCTCTTCGGGCTCTGGTACGGCAACATCGTAGACTTCAACTAGCCGGGATTGGCGGGATGATGAAGAGCGGGCCTGGTGGCGAGGATGCCACCGGGCCCGCTTGCAATCCGCGTGTACGACGGGCAGCTTCAGCCGCAGGCGAACCGTCCCCCCATGCTCCCCATCCCGTGCCGATCCTCGACCCCAGGACGCTGCGCCGCGCGCTCGACGACTACACCGCCGTGGTCGAGCGGCAGGGCGTGGCGCGGCTTCCCGAGCTCGACCGCTGGTACCACGGCGAGCTGCCGGCGCTGATCGCCGGCCGCAACCCGGCGCACGTCACCCTTCCCGAGCTCGTGCGGTTGGCGGAGTGGAAGATGGCCCGCGGCGTGTGGCGCGCGCCGAACCTGGTGCTGGTGCGCGGCAACGACCCCGAGGCGGTGGAGGAGACGAGCACGGCAGCGCTCGCCAGGATCCCGCACCCCACCGCGCCCGTGTCCGAGCTGGCGAAGCTCAAGGGGGTCGGCCCGGCGACCGCATCGGCGGCGGCGGCCGCGGCCGCGCCGGAGATCTACCCGTTCTTCGACGAACTGGTGGCGGCGCAGCTTCCCAGCCTCGGCCCCGTCGCGTGGACGCTGGGCTACTACGCGAAGTACGCGGATGCGCTCCGCTCCGCGGCTCGGGAGCTGGGCGGCGAGTGGACACCTGTGCTGCTGGAGCGGGCGCTGTGGGCCCACGTCGGCGGCAAGGCGGGCATCGCTTGAAAGCATCACACAGGGAGCACAAAGAGAACTGCGAGGCCACAGAGAAGACCACTTCCTGAACGAAGCGCTCGCTCGGCGCCCGATCGCGGCTCGGAACTCTGGCGCGGAGTGAAGGAGACGGGCTCTCCTGCCGGCTCCGATTCATCCAATGTTCGGTAGCCCTTCCGCGGGGATGGGCGGTACCGGAGTCTCTACGGCACCGCGCTGCCGCGGCGGGGCGCCGTTGGTCCCACGTACGAGGGACGGAACATGGGACGGGGCGGTGCGCGCGGCAGAGCCCGTCTCCTTCACTACGCGCCGCAGGACAGCGAAGGGGCAGGTTCGGTGTGGCGCTCCGTTCAGGAAGTGGTTTGTTTCTCCGCTCCATGTGTCTCTGTGT
>JAUJMI010000181.1 GCA_030446945.1 Longimicrobium sp.
CGAACAGCGTGACCAGGTCCTCCGGCGTGTCGCCGCGGCCCTCACGCGGGTGATCCACCCCACTACGGGCGAGGACGTCGTCTCCTCCGGCCGCGTTCGCGAGCTGGACGTGGGCGAGGACGGCCTGGTCCGCTTCCGCTTCGCCCTGCAGGCCGACGACCCCGGCACGCTGGTGCGCCAGGCCCGCTCCGCCGCCGAGCGCGTGGAGGGGGTGGAGCGCGTGAAGATCGACATCTCGCTTCCCGCCGCGGGCGCGCCGATGAAAAAGGGCGCCGCGCGCGCCGGCACCGTCCCCGCGCCGACTCCCAACTCGGGGCTCCTGCCGCGCGTCAAGCGCGTCATCGCCGTCTCGTCGGGGAAGGGCGGGGTGGGGAAGAGCACCGTCGCCGTGAACCTGGCCGCCGCCCTTGCCGCCGACGGCAGGCGCGTGGGGGTGCTGGATGCGGACGTGTACGGCCCCAACGTCCCCATCATGTTCGGCGAGACGCGCCAGCCGCACGTCACCGGCGACAAGAAGCTCCTCCCGCTGGAGGCGCACGGCGTCCGCCTGATGTCGCTCGGCTTTCTCCTGCAGCCGGACCAGGCCGCCATCATGCGCGGCCCCATGATCGCCGGCATCCTGAAGCAGTTCATCGAGCAGGTGGAGTGGGGGGAGCTAGACGTGATGATCGTGGACATGCCCCCCGGCACCGGCGACGCGCAGCTCTCCCTGGTGCAGACGCTCCGCCTGGACGGCGTCGTCATGGTGACCACCCCGCAGGACGTCTCCACCGGGGACGTGCTGCGGGGGATCAAGATGTTCGAGAAGACCAACACGCGCGTGCTGGGCGTGGTGGAGAACATGAGCGGCTTCGTCTGCCCCTGCTGCGGCGAGCGTTACGAGATCTTTGGCCGCGCCGGCGGCACGCGCCTCGCAGGGCAGACCGGCGTGGAGTTCCTGGGCGACGTCCCGCTGGAGATGCGCGTACGCCAGGGCGGCGACTCCGGCGTACCCGTCGTCGTCTCGGAGCCCGACTCCCCCGCCGGCCTGGCCCTGCGCAAGGTCGCCGGCCGCGTCGCGGCGCTCGTGGAGGCGTGAGCCGAGGGGAGGGCTGGGAACTTCGGCGGTCGAAACCGCTGCAACACCGCGGGAAGCTGCCTTCGCAGGCTCGCGGGGGGCGGAATCGGCGCGGGAGGCGGGCACCGGGGCCGCATCGCCGGGGGCTGAAGCCCCCGGCTGGAACCACGGGAAGGCGGCTGAAGCCGGCTCGAGAACCGCGGGATTGGACCCGGAGTCCGCGGTGGCGGACTTTGTTCAAGCGCGAATTCATTCGCTCCTGGAAAGCGGGCCGGGGCGCATCCGCAGGCCACGGGCAGCCGCGTGGGGCTGCCCCTACCAGGTACCGGGGTGAACGACCGGGTCCGGCACGGCATCGGACACGGGCGCTACGAGATCGACGCCCCCGCAGGGAGCCACGCAAACGCCCCTCCCCCAGATAGTTATTGGGAAAGGGGCAGCGAGGTGACGAGCGGAATGGGCGCCTTCAGTCGATCCAGTCCACCTCGATGGAGCCCAGGGCGGCTTCGATGTGGATGTCCAGCTTGCGGGGGGCGCGCTCGTAGCCGCGCGAGTACCACGCGTTGCCGCGCTTCACCATCCCGTTGCTGTCGAACGAGGCCAGGAACGAGTCCTTTTCGATCCGCACCCCGAGGCTGCGCGGAAGGCGCAGCGTCACGGAGCCGAGCCCCATCTGGACCGTGGCCCGCGCATCGCGCGTCCACTCCCCGCCAAAGCCCAGCGTCGTTTCGCCGACGCCGCCCTCGAAGTCGATGCGCTGGGTGCGCGCGTTGCCCAGGCCGGTGACCACCAGGCTCGCGGCGCCCGCCTCCATGCGGACGGCGCGGGCCGCCACGCGGTTGGGGCGGTCGAAGCTGACGCGCGTCTCGCTGGCGCCGGTGGAGATGTCCAGCTCCTCCAGCGCGAGCCCGCCCAGCTTCACATCCGCCTCGCCGGCCCCGAAGGCCAGCTTCAGCGCCATCGGCACGGCAGGGGTCAGGGCGATGTCGGCCCGCCCCTCGCCGCGGCGGTCGTCGCGGTTGTTGCGGCCCTTGCGGCTCGCCACTCCCAGGCGCAGCCGCCCCGTGGCGCGGTCGTACGAGGAGACGGGGGACACCTCTCTCTCGTCGTAGCGCAGCTCCATGCGGTAGAGCAGGTTGCCGCGCTCCGGCTGCACCCGCAGGCGCCCGGCCCCGTACTCCACGTCCACCGCCAGCCTCCGCTCCCCCGCCACCTGCCGCGCGGACGTCATCGTCCGCCACGTCTGCTGCGCCCACACGGGGAGGGCGACGGCGGCCAGGAGAGCCGCGCCGCCGGCGGCCCGGCGCGCGCGGGGGCCGGCGATCCGCTCAAACACCGGTGCCGCTCCCGCCCGCCTGCCCGTCGAAGACCGCATCGTAGTCGCGCGTGCGGCGCCACTGCCACGGCCCGCCCGCGCCAGCGCGCGTCAGCAGCATCGCGCCGATCCCCACCGAGGCGGCCACCAGGAGCCCCATCTTCCCGAGGAACTCCAGCAGCCCGCCCGCGAAGCCCAGGAACACGGTCATCTTCAGGAGGTTCGCCGCCACCAGCGGGGCGAGCATCAGCGCCAGGCCGGTGAAGACGTACGCGTACGAGTTGCGGTACTGCGCGTCCCAGTTGCCGCGGCGCTCAGCCGTGCGCTCGCCCAGGGCGTGCGCCACCGCCACCACCCCGCACGCCCCGGCCGCCATCACCAGGATGGGGAAGAGCGGCACGAACACCAGGAGGAAGGGGATGCCGATGATGGTGAGCACCAGGATCACGATGCCGACGACGTACGCCGGGAAGATCAGAAAGGTGGTGGCCACCCCCAGCGCGCCAGCCCGCAGCGTGTCCGCCCGCACCGAGTCGCTCACCCGGTCCAGCCGCGGGTGGGCGTAAAAGACCGCGGCCGCGCCGGTGCCGGCCAGGAGCAGCCCCAGCGCGATGGTGGAGAGCAGCCCCGCCAGCCCGTCGCTGAACTGCCCCAGGAAGCTGCGGTTCCTCATGCGCAGGCGTCCGTCCCCCGCGGTGCGGCGGCCGGCCGTGCGCTCCTCGCCGCCCTCCACCCGCATCTCGCCGAGGACGCGCCCGTGGTGGTTCACCAGCCGCCCGCCGAGCACGCGGGCGTCGCCGTTCACGAGCCCGGCGTTGTCCAGATTCCCACCGCTCACCTGCACGCTGCCGGCCACGGCCGCGCCCTCCACGATGCGCAGGTCGCCGCCGACGACGGTGACGTTCCCCTGCACGCGGCCCCTCAGCTCCAGGTCGCCGCCGGTGACCACCACCTTGCCTTCGACCACCTCGTCGGGCCCGATCTCCACGTCGCGGCCGACCACGATACGGTCGCCTCCGCGGCGGATCTCGGCGACGGGGCGGGCGCCGGCTTCCAGAGTGTCCTGGGCGGGAAGGGTGTGCGCCGTGCCCAGCAGCGCCGCGAGCGCGGCGAACGCGACGGCCGCGAACCCGCGGTTCATCCGATCAGTGTGCATGAGTCAGTTCCCCTGTCGGGGCCCGAAGGAGTCGAACCATCGCCCATCCGGAGACGGGAATCGCAAGGAGCGCCATCAGAACCACCGCCAGCAGCCCCGCGTATCCGCCCGGCATCTGCCCGCCCTGCTCCACCACCCACCGCGCCGCCCCGCTGCGCAGCATCCACTCCACTCCGCGAACCGTGGCGCCCCACAGCGTCTCGGCCACCCACCCGCGCCCGATGGCCCACAGCGAGCTCGCGTTCACGCCGGGGTGCGAGAACACCCACGCCAGGAACGGGACGATGGGCGCCAGCGGGGCGAGCGCCGCCGCCAGCACCAGCATCCACCCCCGGCGGGTGGCGGGGAGCCACCGGCGACGCGCTCTGGCCGTGCTCGCCGCCGGCGCTTCATCGGGAAGGAGCACCCGGGCCATCACCGCATCCGCGAAGGTGGCGGACGGGGCGAAGCGCGGGAGGGCATCGAGCGCCGCGATCACGGCCCTCGATGCCTCCAGCTCGGCCGTGCACAACGGACACCGGGCCAGGTGCGACTCGGCGCGGGCACGCTCCAGCTGCGAGAGCCTCCCCTCCGCGAGCTCGTCCAGAGTCCAGTGTTCAAGGTGTGCGGTGTCTTGCGTCACGGTGTCCTCGTCAGCAGCGGCATGCGTTCATGTTGGGCCCTACGGGAGTAGATCGGGCTGAGTTTCAAAAGTTCTTAGTGCCTAGCGCCTACTAACTGGTGCCAGTGGTGTTCCGCTGTTGCTCGGCACTGAGCACGGGGCACCGGGCACTGCCGTTCACACCCTCAAGTGCTCGAGCTTCGCCCGGAGTTCATGCCGCGCGCGGTGGATGAACGTCTTCACCGTGCCGAGCGGGAGACCCATGATGTCGGCGATCTCCTGATACTCGCGGCCCTCCACGTGGCGCAGCAGGATGGCCGTGCGGTACTCCGGGCGAAGCGCGCCGATCGCGCCCTCGATCGACTCGCCCAGCTCCTTGGCTTCCAGCAGCTCCTCGGGGTTTTCGTCGCCGCTCGCCACCGTGATGGTGGAGGCTTCGATCTCGTCCGCGGTCACCGCGTAGCGCGATCCGTCTATCGAGACCGTCGCCACTTCCTTCTTGCGGATGTGGTCGATGGTCAGGTTCGTGGCGATCTTGAAGATCCACGAAGAGAATTTGTACTTCGGGTCGTAGCGGCCGATGTTGTTGAAGACGCGGACAAACGTCTCCTGCGCCAGGTCTTCCGCCTGCTCGCGATCGCGGAGCATGCGGTAGACGAGGGAGAACACCGGGCGCTGGTAGCGCCCGAGCAGCTCGCGGTATGCCTTCTCACTCCCTTTCTGGGCGAGGGCGACGAGCTCGTGGTCCGTAAGCGCGGTTGCGATCAACGTAGGAAACGGGGTGAAAACCGTACCTCCTTGCGATGGGTACGGCATCCTTCGGCGGGAAGTTTCAGGGAAGGCGTGCGGCCTTGCTGGCGACCGGGGCGGGGGGTACCTTTCCGCGTCTATTCTACACCCGCGAGCCCATTTACGGTATGCCGCAGACCTCCGTCCGCACTTCGGCGCTTCCGGCCAGCGAGGAGAAGGCCGCGCACGTCCGGCGGATGTTCTCGTCCATCGCGCCGCGCTACGACCTGCTCAATCACCTCCTGTCGCTCAACATCGACAGGGTGTGGCGGCGGCGTGCGGTGGACCGGCTGGGGTGGGAGAGCAACCCCTCGGGCACCTACCTGGACAGCTGCGCGGGGACGCTGGACCTGGCCGTGGAGCTGGCGCGCCGCCCGGGCTTCACCGGGCGCGTGGTGGGGAGCGACTTCACGTACGCGATGCTGGAGCACGGCACGGACAAGCTGGCCGCCATCGCCGTGGAGCCCGCCTGCGCCGACGCGATGCTCCTTCCCTTCGCGGACGAGGCTTTCGACGGGGCCACGGTGGGCTTCGGCGTGCGCAACCTGGCGGACCTGGACGTGGGGCTGCGCGAGACGGCGCGGGTGCTGAAGGCGGGGGCGCGCTTCGTGGTCCTGGAGTTCACCACGCCGGGGTGGCAGCCCTTTCGCGGGCTGTATCTCTTCTACTTCCTGCGCGTGCTGCCGGCGGTGGGGCGGCTGGTGTCTAGGCACGACTCGGCGTACACGTACCTCCCCGAGTCGGTGCGCCAGTTTCCGGAGCCGCTCGAGCTCGCCGCGCGGATGGAGCGCGCCGGCTTCGCGGACGTGGGCTGGACGACGCTCTCCGGCGGGATCGCGGCGCTGCACTGGGGAACGAAGCGCTGATGCCCCGCGCACTCCAGGTCTTCGCGATGACGCTCCTGCTGTCGTTCATGGGGTGCTGCATCGCGTCCGCCCTCCTGCAGCTCATTGCCCACACGCGGCACTCGCGCGGCGGGCCCGGCGGGTTGGGGGCGATGTGGAAGCCGGAGGGGAAGTTCGACGATGTGGGGGTGTACCAGATGCGGCTCGCGCGCAAGCTGCTGCTGGTGGGCGCGGTCGCGTACCTGTCGTACGGCCTCGTGACGATGATCGCGCACCAGGTGGACGTACGGGGGTAAACCGCGGGGGCGTGGACCTCGCCTCTGCGCTTTGTGGCGAACGGATTCAGGGAAGCAGATAGATCTATGGTGTATCAGAACCTAAGGGATTTCCTCCGCTTCCTCGACCGCACGGGGCAGCTCGTGCGCATCGGGCGACCGGTGTCGGTGGACCTGGAGATGGCGGAGATCACGGACCGAACGATGAAACTTCCCGGCGGCGGGCCGGCTCTCCTCTTCGAGCGGCCGGTGCTGATGGACGGCACGGAGAGCCCGATTCCCGTGGCCATCAACATCTTCGGTTCCTGGCGCCGCATGGCCGCGGCGCTGGGGGTGGACGACGTGGAGGTGCACGCGCGCCGCATCGCCGAGCTGGTGAAGCCGGAGATCCCCAAGGGGCTCTGGGGGAAGATGGCGATGCTCCCCAAGCTGGCGGAGCTCACCAAGGTGCCGCCGCGGCCGTACAAGGGCGCGCCGCCCTGCCAGCAGGTGATCCTCCGCGAAGGGGAGTTCGACCTGACGCGCTTCCCCGTGCTCAAAACCTGGCCGCACGACGGCGGGCCCTTCATCACCCTCCCCATGGTGGTGACTTCGGACCCGGAAAAGGGGATCCAGAACATCGGCATGTACCGGATGCAGGTGTTCGGGCCCACCTCCACCGGGATGCACTGGCAGCGGCACAAGGGCGGGGCCGGGCACTACCGCGCCTGGAAGCGCACCCGCGGCGGGCGGATGCCCGTGGTGGTCGCCATCGGCGGCGACCCGGCGACGATGTACACGCCCAGCGCGCCCCTGCCGCCGGGGATCGACGAGTACCTGTTCGGCGGCTTCCTGCGGCGCGATCCGGTGCGCACCTGCAAGGCCATCACCGCCGACCTCACCATCCCGGCCGAGGCGGAGATCGTGCTGGAGGGGTACGTGGACACGGACGAGGAGCTTCGCATCGAGGGGCCCTTTGGGGACCACACGGGCTTCTACACGCTGGAGGACCCGTACCCCACCTTCCACGTGACCACCGTCACGCTCCGCGAGGAGCCCATCTACCCCGCCACGCTGGTGGGGCGCCCTCCTGTGGAGGACGTGTACCTGGGCGGCGCCACGGAGCGGATCTTCCTTCCGCTCGCGCGCCTGACGATGCCGGAGATCGTGGACTACCACATGCCTCCCGAGGGCGTGTTCCACAACCTGGTCTTCGTCTCCATCCGCAAGGAGTACCCGGGGCACGCCTACAAGGTGATGAACGGGCTCTGGGGGATGGGGCTGATGTCGCTGGCCAAGGTGATCG
>JAUJMI010000182.1 GCA_030446945.1 Longimicrobium sp.
GTGGCGACGCCGGTGGCGCCGTGGCCGTTGCGCTCGGCGAGCTGGGCGATGGTCGCGATCTCTTCCAGCAGCGCGGCCAGGCGCAGGCGCTGCTCCTCCGCGCGGCCCGCCATGCGCGTGGTGAGCTCCGCCGACGCGCCGGCGGCGGCGGCGATGCGCTGCACGGAGTCGAGCGCGGTGCGCGAGAGGTCGCCGACGCCGGAGACGCGTTCGGAGCCGGCCTGCATGCGGTCCAGGGCGGCGTGCACCTGGCCCCGGACGGACTCCACCACGTCGCGCGCTTCCAGGGCGGCGCGGGCGCTGCTGTCCGCGAGGTTGCGCACCTCGTCGGCCACCACGGCGAAGCCGCGGCCCTGCTCGCCGGCGCGGGCGGCCTCGATGGCCGCGTTGAGCGCGAGGAGGTTGGTCTGGTCGGCGATCTGGCCGATGGAGCCGACCAGCGAGGAGATGCGCTCCGAGGCGCGCTCCAGCCCGGCCAGCTCCTGCGCCTCCAGGTCCACGAAGTCGCGCAGCTCCACGAGCCGCCCGATCGCCTCCTCGATGGCGCCGCGGTTCTCCACCGCCAGGCGTCCCGTGTCGCGGCTGGTATCGGCGGAGGAGCGGGCGTCGCGGGCCTTCTGCTCGGCGGCGGTGGCGAGCTGGGCGGCCTCCTCGCGGCCGCGGGCGGTGCGCTCGCCCTGATCGGCAACCTGCTCGCCCATGGCGGCGGCGTGCTCGGCCACCTCCACCCCGCTTGCGCGCAGCTCGGCCAGGCGCCCGCCCAGCTCGCGCAGCTGCCCCTCCACCTCGCCCGCGCTCTGCGTCATGGGGCGCACCAGCGAGTCCAGCTGCAGGGCGAGCGAGACCTGGCGTCCGAAGCGCTCGATCAGCCGCACCTCGTTGGGCCCGTACGCGCGCGGGCGGTGGTGCGCGATCTCCAGCACCCCGAGCACGGTGCGGCCGTACTGGAGCGGCTGCAGGACGAGCGAGCGGGCGCCCTCCTCGGCGAAGTGCCCGTCGCGGCGCAGGTCGGCGACCACCAGCGCCTCGGCGCGCCCCGCCGCCTCCACGTGCAGGGCGCTCGCCTGGGCGAGGGGGCCGCTGCCGTTCGCGGAGGGGTAGATGGGCTCCAGGCCGTTTCCGTCGCCCGCGTAGATGCGCAGCCAACGCCACTCCACCAGCCGGGCCGCGAGCCGCTCGATCTGCTCCAGCGACTCGCCCAAGGTCATCCCGGCCGCGATCACCGCCTCCATCGCCACCACCTTGCGCAGCTCCTCGGATGCGATCGCCTCCACCACCAGGGCGCGCGCCAGGAGCCCGGCGGAGACCACGAAGGCCAGGATGAACGCCCATCCCAGGTGCGTGCCGTACATCGTGAGCGCCGCCGCCACCGCGAGCGTGGCGATGATCCCCAGGAAGGCCGAGATCACCTCGTAGCGGAAGATGATCATCCACTCCGCCGGGCTCAGCTTTCCGCGGTACGCCAGCGAGAAATAGAAGAGACCGCGGCTGGCCGCGAAGTACGCAAGAAAAAAGGCGACGATCGTGGGAACCCACTCCGCCGACAGCACCTCACTGGAGCCGATCCCCGCCGGGTACACCTGGCCGCGGATCGCCACCACCGCCGCGAACACCCCCGCGCCGGCCACCGCGGCGAGCGACTCGCGCCCCGCGTTGATCAGCATCGGGACCACGTCCTTGCGGCGGAGTGTGTCGCCGGCGACCGTCCCCAGGTAGGCGGCGAGGACGGCGGCGGCGGGCTCGCCCATCATCACCAGCGGCGCCACCGGGACCACCGTCATCGTGACGTACGCGAACTTCGAGAGCGGCACCGCCCCCATCCGCAGCGCCGCCACCGCCACGATGCCGGCGAGGGCGGCCACCCACCCGGCCATCGTGCGCGGCGGGTACAACACGACGACAGCCACCGTCAGCAGCGCGCCGGCGTACAGCACACCGCGCGCGTAGCCCTCGAGCACGCGGCGCATCACGGTCGACATCCCGCTCTCCGGCACCATCGCTCAGCCCGGGCGCTGCACGGCGGCGCGCAGCCCGCGCACCAGGGGACGCGCGCCTTCCACGCCGGCACGCCCCAGCAGGTCCACCAGCGCGCTCCCCACCACCACGCCGTCCGCGTTGGCGGCCACCACGGCCGCCTGCTCGGGGGTGGAGATGCCGAAGCCCACCGCCACCGGCACCGTGGTGGCGGCGCGCACCGCGTCCACCTCGGCGGCGAGCCCCGCGGCGAGCGACATCTGCGCCCCCGTGACCCCGGTTCGCGACACGTAGTACACGAAGCCGCGCGCCGCCGCCGCGATCACCTTCACCCGCGCCGGCAGCGTGGTGGGGGCGATCAGGCGGATGAGGTCCAGCGGCGACGCGGCGAAGGCGGCCTCCAGCTCCGGATCGGAGCCCACGGGAAGGTCGGTCACCAGCACCCCCTGCGCGCCCGCCTCCGCCGCGTCCGCCAGGAAGCGGGCGACGCCGTGACGCAGGATGGGGTTGAGGTAGGTGAAGATCACCACCGGCGTGTCGTGCGTGGCGCGGAACTCGGCCAGCCGCTCCAGCGTCCAGCGCAGGTCCACCCCCTGCTCGATCGCCTGGAACGACGAGCGCTGGATGGTGGGGCCGTCCGCCAGCGGATCGCTGAAGGGCACGCCCAGCTCGATGACGTCGGCGCCCTCCTCGGCCAGCATGCGCAGCAGGGCGGGGGTGTCCGCGGGGGAGGGGTGGCCGGCGGTGACGTAAGGGATCAGGGCGGCCCGCCCCTGCGCTCGGCAGGCGGCGAAGGCTCCCGCGAGGGTGATCCGGTCAGACGAAATAGTCGCCGACATGGATTCCGTACCGCTCAGGATCGGTGGTCTTGATGATGGATCGCAGCGGCTCGCCCGTGGCGGGGTTCACCTGCGTGAGGTCCAGCAGGGGGGCGGGGTCGAGCGGGATCCCCATGGAGTCGTGGATGATGCGCACGGTGGGCTGGTGCATGGCGTCGGGCCGGGTGCTGGCGGCCACCACCACGGCGAGCTCGTAACTGTCCAGGATGACCAGCGACCCCACGGGGTAGATGCCGGTCATGCTGATGAACGCCTTTACGATCAGCGGATCGAAGCCGCGCGCTGCGTTGTCGCGCATCTCGCGCAGCACGTGGTCCGCCGGCCATGGCTGCGCCTGGTAGCTGCGCTTGCTGGTGGCCGCGTCGAAGCCGTCCGCCACCGCCACGATCCGCCCGAAGAGCGAGGGGGTGCGCGGCCGCACCGAGCGCGGGTACCCCGTCTGATCGATCTTCATGTGGTGCTCGTATGCCACCAGCATGGCGCGCAGCGGCAGCTCGGCCAGCCCGCGCATGGCGAAGAGCGAGAGGAGCCCCTCGGTGGGGTGCTCCTGCATCACCGCGAACTCCTCCGCGGTCAGGGGGCCGCTCTTGTTGATCAGCTCCCACGGCATCCGGGCCTTCCCAACGTCGTGCAGCAGCGCCCCCAGGCCCAGCTCGTACAGCTGGTGCTTGTGGAAGCCAAGCTTCTTTCCCAGCGCGACGGAGAAGATGCACACGTTCACCGAATGGGTGAAGGTGTACTCGTCGTAGTCGCGCAGGGTGGTGAGGCCAAAGATGGAGGTCTCGTTGGTGAGCACCTGGTCCACGATGGACTGCACGGCGCGCTTCACAGGGCGGATGGAGACCCCCTTCCCCATGCGCAGCGCCGACATCGTCTCGCGCGCGACGGCGACCGTCTGGGCGTAGGCGCGCTTCGCCATCTGCCTGGCGTTCTCGTCCGTGGCCGGGTCGCGGTCCTGGCCGGGGTGAACCGCCAGGTGCAGCACCGCGCTCCACCCCAGCCGCTCCGCGAAGTGGCCGAAGCGGTCGGCCTCGTTGGGCTCCGCCATCAGCAGCGAGAGGAAGGCGGTCCACTCCGCCGTCCCCGCGCCGGGGAACGCCTCCACCGTCCCGATCCCGTGCCGCTGCAGCGCGCGCCCCACCAGCCCAAAGGTGGCGTAGCTGGCGAGGTCGATGCGCAGCCGCAGGTCGTTGACGAAGAAGAAGTCGCCCACGTAGCGCACGGAAAGCTCGCCCTCCTGGTCCATCAGGGCGCGCGCGGTGGCGTCCAGCTCGGCCAGGGCGTTGACCACCGCCTGGTTCTCCAGCGGGTAGAGCTGAAGCGCGCGCATGGCGGCGGCCATGGCGAAGAGGAGGTCGCGCCCGCGCAGCTGCACCCCGCGCTCGTCGCCGGGGTGCACCGCGCCGGTGGTGGTGGCCGGGGTGCTCACTGGCGCATCCCCCGTAGCGCTCGGCCCACCGCGCTCCGCACCACCGGGTCCGCGTCCGCGGCGGCGGCGTTGAGCGCCTTCTCGGCGGCGGGGTGCCGGATGCGGCCGAGGCCGAGCGCCGCGCAGGCACGCGTCTCCCCCGACTCCCGCCGGCCCAGCCAGCTCTTGCCGTTGAGGACGCGGTCCAGCAGCGGCACCCCCTCCGGGCCCGCCACGCGGCCGTACGCTTCGAAGAAGGCGATGCGCTCCGAGAGCTCCGAATCGCGCAGGCGCTTGGAGTCGAGCGCGGCCTCCAGCCTGGGGCGGGCGGGGGCGTAGCGCATCGTCCCCAGCGCGCGGGCGGCGGCCACGCGCACGTCGCGGTCCGCGTCCTCCAGCGCCCCCTCCAGCGCGCCCGCCGCCGCGGGGGAGCGGATCTCCTGCAGCGTCTCCACCGCGGCCAGCCGCACCGGCGCCTCGGGTCGCGACAGGAGGCGCGTGACCTCCCCCGCCGCCGTCTGCACGCGCAGCCGACCGACGAGCCGCGCGGCGCCGGTCACCAGCGTCGCGTCCGCCTCGCCCAGCAGGCGCACCAGGTGCTCGCGGTTGGCGTCGCCCAGGCGCTCGGCGGCGCCCTGTACGCTGGCGCGCACGCGGGGGGAGCCGCTGCTCTCGGCGGCGCGCAGGAGGGGACCCAGGGCTTCGGGGGGGAAAAAGGAGAGGAGGGTGGAAAGGTCGTCGTCGCGCACCGTCTCGCCGGCCTCTTCCACGGTGCGCACCAGCTCGGCCACGGTGGCGGCGTCCGCGAGCTGCGCGAAGAGGGCGCGCACCCCGCGCAGCACCCCGGACGCCAGCCGCGAGCTGGTGGCGACGGAGACCATCTCTCCCACCACGTAGGCCGCCAGGTCCACCCGCGCCGCGCCGAGCAATGTGGGGATGGCGTCGCCCAGCACCTCCATAACCTGCTCCTGCCGCGCGGGCGTGCCGTCCTGCAGCCGGTCGAAGAGCGCGGTGAGCACCCCCGTCCACAAATCGCGGTCCATCTCGGCGCGTACCTCGGCCGCCAGGCGGTTCAGCTCCGTCTGGTCGAGGAAATAGAGCGCCTCGCGGAAGTCGTCGGTGGTGAGGGCCGCGCGGGGCGCCTGCTCCGCATCGGCGCGCGGGGCGGGGACGGCCTTCGCCTCGCCGGCGACCGTCTCGGGAAGGTGCACTCCGTCCGGGAGTGCCTCCACGTAGCGGTAGCGGAAGAAGAGCCAGTCCTTCTCCCAGAAGATGGTGAGGAGGTCGTCCTCGTCCGCGCCGCGCACCTGGTGGGAGTGGGCCAGGATCTCCACCAGCCGCTGGAGCTCCTCCTCCTCGAAGCCGCGGCGCAGCGTGACCTCGCGCACGCCGTCGCGGTAGAGGAGGAAGGCCAGGTTTTCGCGCTCGTCGCTCTGGAAGACGGCGGCGCCCTGCCAGTGAAGCTCGCGCTCCTCCACCGAAAGGGTGAGGTGCGGCAGCTGCTCCCAGAGCTGCCCCATGCGCGCGGCGAGCAGCTCCATGAAGCGGTCCAGCGCGGGGCTCTTCCCCTCGTACAGCAGGTGCGCACGAAGCGCTTTCGAGATCCCCTGCACCACCTCCCTGACTTCCGCGCGCAGCGGGTCCGCGGCCGTTTGGGCGGCCGAAGATGCGCTCGCGGTGGTCTGGAGAAGTGAGTCGGTCATGCGGGCGGGGCTCGGAAGGATGAAACAGTTTAGCCGCCTGTGGTACTCTGCACAACCTCTCGCAGCTGCCGCAGAGAGGACTCACCTGTTACGCGCCGGGATGTGCGGCGGGGGAGTGAGTGCGTGAGTGCGTGGAACAGGGGACAGGGGGACAGCAAACGCGGTTTGTCATCCTGGAGAGCCGCCCCCACGGAACCCGCAGCGCGCCCTGGACTCCTGCGGCGGCCGAAGGGTCTAGCCGCGAGGCAAGGGGCCGGCGTGACCCGCTGATCCCTCGGAATGCGCAGTAGATCCTTCGCTCTGCGCCAGCATTTCCGAAAGGGTGCGAGACCGGTGAAGCGCGGCGCTCAGGATGACAACGGGTTTGGAACCGGGGTCCTCTGCCTGCTGTCCCCTGTCCCCTGGCCCCTCCCCTGCCGTTCCCCGTTCCCCGCAGTCCTACCCCACCCCCGCCCCCATCGCCGCCACCTGGGCCACGTCCTTGTCGCCCCGCCCGCTCAGGCAGATCACGACAGGACCATGGTCCGCCCACTTCGCCCCCTCGCGCAGGACGTACGCGATGGCGTGCGCCGTCTCCAGCGCGGGGATGATCCCCTCCAGCCGCGCCAGCCGTCCGAAGGCGTCCAGCGCCTCCGCGTCGGTGACGGCGGCGTAGGTGGCGCGCCCCCGGTCCTTGAGCGCGGAGTGCTCCGGCCCCACGCCCGGGTAGTCCAGCCCCGCCGAGACCGAGTGCGCGGGCGCCACCTGACCCGCGTCGTCCTGGAGCAGGTAGCTCAGGCACCCGTGCAGCACGCCGGGCTTGCCCAGGGTCAACGTGGCGGCGTGGCGTTGCGTGTGGAGCCCCTCGCCCGCGGCTTCCACCCCCACCAGCTCGACCCCTTCATCCCCGACGAACGGGTGGAACATGCCGATGGCGTTGGAGCCGCCGCCCACGCACGCCACCACGGCGGCGGGAAGGCGACCCTCGACCGCCAGCATCTGCTCGCGCGTCTCGCGCCCGATGATGCTCTGGAAGTCGCGCACCATCCGCGGGTACGGGTCCGGGCCTACCACCGAGCCGATGATGTAGTGCGTGTCCGCGACGTTGGTAACCCAGTCGCGGATCGCCTCGTTGGTGGCGTCCTTGAGGGTGCGCGTGCCGCTGGAGACCGGGCGAACCTCGGCACCCAGCAGTTTCATGCGATAGACGTTGAGCGCCTGGCGCTGCACGTCTTCCTCGCCCATGTACACGATGCACTGGAGCCCAAAGAGCGCGCAGGCGGTGGCGGTGGCCACGCCGTGCTGCCCCGCCCCGGTCTCGGCGATGATGCGCTCCTTACCCATGCGCCGAGCCAGCAGCACCTGCCCCAGCGAGTTGTTGATCTTGTGCGCCCCGGTGTGGTTGAGGTCCT
>JAUJMI010000183.1 GCA_030446945.1 Longimicrobium sp.
AGCCGCGCCTCGTCCTCGGGAAGCTTGCGGCCCAGCAGCCGCACGAACGCCTCCTGGGCCATGTCGTCCGCCGCGTCCGTGTCGCCGGTGAGGCGGTGAAGGTAGCGGAAGAGCGACGGATACACCCGCCGGAAGAGGGCGTCGTAGTCCGCGCCGGCCTCCGGCGCGCTCACGCTGGTGCCTCGCCGCGGCGGGGCCGCCGCGTCCGCGGCGGAAAGGGAGCGCAGGGGGTGCACAGGGGTCGGCCCGGCATCACGTGGAAGTTGGGCGCCGCGGAGCGCCGGGCGGCGAGGGGAACCGGCCCGGCCGCCGCGTGGCGCGTCAGCGGGTGGTAAACGAGTGACGGGCCGCCGCTGTGACAACCCCCTAGCGGCTGCGCGTCCAGATCAGGATCACCCCGCACTCGTTGCCCCGGTGCCGGTACTGCGCCGGGGCCAGCGCGTCGCGGGCGTACACCTCGATCCCCTCCACCTCCTGCGCTTTGAGGAAGTCGAGGGTGAACTCCCCCTCCAGCCCAAAGCGCTGCCCGTCCAGGTACACGGTCGGGGAGCACCCCGGTATGCCCGGAGGCAGCACGCCGGAGTCGGGGTCTGCGCGGCGCGCGGGCGTCGCGGGCAAGACGGTCATGTCGTTCGTTCCGGCCCCCATGCCACGCACGGCGACCTTGCCGTTGCTCACAACCAGGGAAGGGACGGTGGAGAGGAGGTCGGTGACCCCGCGCACCCTCAGCTGGTCGATGCGGCTGCGGGTGATGAAGTGACCCGAGATCACCCCCCGTCCCGCCACGCGGTCGTAGAAGCCGCCGAAGCCGCGCGCCGCGCGCGCCGTCACCCCTTCCAGCATCACCGGCGCTTCGGTCGTGTCCGCCCTCGCCACCCGCAGGGGTTCCGCCGGGGCCGGGGCGCGCCGGGCGCTCGGCGGGGCGGACGCCAGGAGCACCGGGGCCGGCGGCGGGCCATCCGCCGCCACCGTGACGCGCTGCCGCGGCGGGATCACCTCCAGCGCGTCCAGCCGCGGGTGGGCGAAGGAGACTGTGTACTCCCCCGCCTGCAGACCCGGGATCGCGAACTCGCCCGCGGAGTCGGCCACCGCCTCGTGGCTCGTCCCGGAGATAAAGACGTGCGCCCCCGCCAGCGGTGCCCCCGTGTGGTCGGCCACGCGCCCGGCGAGCGCCACGCGGACGGCGGCGCGCCCCAGCGGGGTGCCGTCCGCGGCGTGCACCGCGCTGACCTCGCCCCCCTGCTCGCGGATCCCGGAGAGGCGCGCGCGCCTCTCCACCGCCAGCCCGGACGTCATCCGGGTGGCGCGGACGCTCTGGTCCACCGTGATCGCGGGCACCCGCACCCACCAGCGCTGCACGATCCACCCGCCGCCGGGGCTGCGCCCGAACTCCACGCGCCCGCCCAGCTTGTCGCTGGCGATCTCCGCGTCCAGGTTCGCGTAGCGGTACTCCATGTGCCTCAGCTCCCGCGTGGCGCGGTCCACCCACAGCACACCGGCCACATCGGGAAGGCGTCGCCCCGCCACCGGCTGGAAGGCGATCCCTACGCGCCCCGCGTTCTCTCCCTCCCCCGGCACCAGGCGGAAGCAGTGGCCGTCCAGGAAGGCGTCGGAAAGAAGCGCCTGCGCGTCGGGGGCGTGGTAGAAGGTACCCTGGGGGGTCGTCTGCACGTACCCGTCGCGCGCCAGCTGCTCCGCGGGAAGGCTGCGGAAGGCGTGCGGCCCCGCCGAGGTGGACCGCTTGCGGTCTTCCGAAAGGACGCGCAGGTCGCCGACGGTGAGGTCGCGCGTGTAGTGGTCCACGCGGAAGCGGAGCGATTGCCGCTCCTGGAGGTACGCCGCGGCGTCCAGCGCCTTGCGCGCCTCGTTCCACACCGCGGCGGTGGCCGTCCCCTCCTCGGGCCGCACCTCGCAGCGGCGGCGCGCCCCGCCGGTCACCGCCTCCAGCGTCACGGCGCGCGCCGTCCCCTCCATGCGGTAGGACCGCGTCTCGCCGGCCGTCAGCGCCAGCGCGGGCGACTCCGTGACCCGGAAGCCGATCCGCTCCGCCCGGAGCCGGTAGCTCCCCGCCCCGGGCGCGCGCAGGGTGAAGCGCCCGGCTAGGTCGGTCAGAACCCGCCCTCGCACCTTCCCTTCCGCGTCCAGCAGCACCACCATGGCGCCGGGCAGCGGGCTGTGCGCGGCGTCCACCAGCTCACCCTGCACCGTCTGCGCGGCCAGCGGCCGTGCGGCGAGAAGCAGCGCCAGGAGCGCCAGGACCCGCGGCAAGGGGATGGGACGCATGGACGGGGTCCTCGGCGTTGCGGGGGAGGCCGGAAGAGCGGGACCGGGTGGAACGCGCGGCGCCCGCCCGTTTCTGACAGGCTACTGCCAGCGGAACGTCTTCAGCGCCAGGAGGGAGGCCCCGGCCGTCCACGCCAGCATGATCGCCGCTTCGGGCGCCACGGCCGCCATCCCCTGCCCCTCGTTGTACACGGCCCGCAGCGCGTCGTTGAGGGCGGTGAGCGGAAGCGCCTGGATGACGGGCTGCAGCGCCGCCGGGTAGCGCGACGCCGAGAAGAACACTCCCGAGAGCACGAACATGGGGAGCATCACCACGTTCAGCACCCCGCTCACCCCTTCGATGGTGCGCGCGCGCGACGCCGCCAGAAGCCCGATCCCCGCGAAGGTGAGCGCCCCCAGGAATATCAGCGCCGACAGCAGGAGGATCGAGCCCTGCGGCCTCACCCCGAACGCCAGCCAGGCGAAGATCACCAGCGGCGGCACCTCGAGCAGGAGAAAGCAGAGGCGCGCCGCCATCTGCGCCACGAGGAAGTCGCCGCGGCGCATGGGGGTGGAGACGAGGCGCTTGAGCTGCTTCTTCTGCCTCATCTGCACCAGCCCGAAGCCGAGCCCCCACATTCCGGTGCTCATCAGGTTGAGCCCGATCAGCCCGGGGATCACCCAGTCGATGTAGCGCCCGCCCGGCGTCCGCACCCCGTCGTCGCGCGTGGCGACGGGGCGGGGCGTGCCGGCTCCTCGCTGCAGCGCGTCGTCGGCCAGCAGGCGGGCCACACGGCTCTCCTCGCGCCCCGGATCGTAGCGGAAGACGACCTCGTCCTTCCCTGCCAGCACCACCGCCACCTCGCCGCGCCGCAGTGCCCGCTCGGCGCGTGGGGGCTCCAGCACGCGCACCTCCACCTCGCGCGCGCCGCGCAGCGCCGGCAGAAAGCGCTCCGCCGCGCTCCCCCGTTCCACCCCCACGGCGGCCCTCTGCACCGGCTGCTCCCGGAACGCGACCCCCAGCCCCACTGCCATCAGGATCGGGAACACGAACGTCCAGAACAGCGCCTCCGGCTCCCGCAGGAACGAGCGGATCCGCGCGAGCGTCAGCTCGCGCATGGGGCTCAGGCGTTCGGGAGTGTGCGTGGGGGCCGGTGCCGCGGGATCAATCGTCCTCATGCGCGCCAATCTAACACGCCGGCAGGGCCGTCACCCAGCGGTACCCGAGAGTTGCCGACGTGAACGATACGTCACCACCCGGTGGTGCACACAAGGTAACCCACGTGCGTCCGGCAGCGATGGGCGCGCACGACGCGACCTGCACGCGATCGCTACGGGAGCGCACGCATGGAGCACCGCTTTCCGCACGGATCTCGCGCATCGTCACGATACCGGCTGTGGCTCGCGTTTGGCACGGGGAACGCGGTCTTGCTGCGCCGGGTACGCGTCCCCGATGCTGCCGCGGGACGCACTCGCCCCGACCTCGCTCCACTGCCGGGATGATGATGAAGATACGAACTCTGAGCTTTTCGCTGATCATGTCCGGGCTGGCTGCCTGTACTCCGCCGGCTCCTCCCGCGGCCGCGCCGGTGCCCCTGCCACCGTCCGCGCCGGCGCCGAGTGCGGAGGAGGTGGAGCGCGCATCGGAGGAGCAGGCCCGGCGCTCGTGGGAGCAGGCGACGGCGCTGGGCCGGCAGGGCCGTTGGGGGGAGGCGGAGGCGCTCCTTCGCAGGGCGGTCCAGCAGCGCCCCTCGAATCCCACGTATCACCTGGCGCTGTCCAACGCGCTGGTGCAGCAGTCCCGCGAGAGCGAGGCCGCGGATGCGCTCTGGGCCGGCATCCGCGCGCAGGAGGCGGTGCCGAGCCCCAACCATCGCGTCCTGGTGGTGGACTACGAGCGGCTGGTGGAGCTCCTCACGCGCGTGGGCCGCGCCGGCGAGGCGCAGCAGGCCCGCGCCCGCCAGGCCGAGCACCGCCGCCTCCGCGACGCCGCCGGGTGAATGGGCGGAAATGCGTCAGTGCGCTGGTGCAGTAGTGCGGCTAGATCCTTCGGTCGCCGCAGGAGCTCGGAGTGCACCGCCGTCCTCGACGGCGCGGCTCTCTCAGGATGACAGGGTGGGTGTCATGCCGCGTCCGAGGCATCCGAGCCGGCTTCAGGCGCCTTCCCGTGGTTCCAGCCGGGGGCGTCAGCACCCGGTGCCGGGCCTCGGTGCCGCCCCCCGGCACCAATCCAGCCCCACGATCCTGCGAAGGCAGGCTTCCCGCGGCCGTTGCCGCCGTTCCAACCGCCCGCTACCCCACCGCGCCCAGGTTCCGCCGCAGCAGCGCGTCAGGGTCCGGGTCGCGGCCCATGAACTCGCGAAAGAGCTCGGCGGGGTCGGTGTCGTCGCCGCGGGAGAGGACGGACTCGACGAAGGCGCTCCCCGGCTCGCGGCTGAAGAGGCCCTCGCGCTCGAAGCGGGAAAAGGCGTCGGCGTCCAGCACCTCGCTCCACAGGTAGCTGTAGTAGCCGGCCGCGTAGCCGCCCGCGAAGATGTGCGTGAAGCCGGTGATGAAGTGGTCGTTGGCGAACTCCGGACGCGGCTGGAAGCGCCCGAGTACCTCGCGCGAGCGGGCGATCGGGTCGCCGCCGTTCACGGGGTCGAAGCGGACGTGAAGGTCCAGGTCCAGCGTGCCGAGGGAGAGCTGCCGCATCTGGAAGGAGGCCGCCATGAAGGTGCGCGCCGCCTTCATCTTCGCGAACAGCGGATCCGGGATCGGCTCCCCCGTCCGCCAGTGGCGGGCAAAGAGCTCCAGGGCGGGGCGCTCCCAGGTCCAGTTCTCCATGATCTGCGAGGGGAGCTCCACCCAGTCGGTGGGGACGCGCGTCCCCCCCAGCTCCCGCACCTCCACGCGCGAGAGGAGGTGGTGCAGGAGGTGCCCGAACTCGTGGAACACCGTCTCCACCTCGCGGTGGGTGAGGAGCGCGGGGCGGTCGCCCTCGGGTGGGCTCATGTTCCCCACGATCATCGCCAGGTGCTCGTCCCACCCGCCGCCGGGGCGGGGGCCGCCCAGCACCACGCCGTTCATCCAGGCGCCGCCGCGCTTGCTCTCGCGTGGGTGCCAGTCGGTGTAGAAGCCCCCCAGGCGCCGCCCGCTCTCGTCGAACGCGTCGTAGTACTTCACCTCCGGGTGCCACACCTCCTCCACCTGCCGCTCCTTCACCGTCACGCCGAAGAGGCGGCGGGCGAGCTCGAAGAGGCCGTCCTGCACGCGGTCCATGGGGAAGTAGGGGCGCACCTCCTCGGCGTCCAGGTCGAAGCGCGCGCGCCGCATGCGCTCGGTGGCGAAGGCGACGTCCCACGGCTGCAGCGGGTCCAGCCCCAGCTCGTCGCGGGCGAACTCCTCCAGCGCGGCGATCTCGCGCTCCCAGAAGGGGCGGGTGCGCGCGGTGAGGTCCTCCTCGAAGGCCATGGCGCGCTCGCCGCTGCGGGCCATCGCCTCCTCCAGCTCGTAGTCCGCCCAGTCGCGGAAGCCCAGCAGCTGCGCAAGCTCGCGCCGCAGCGCCAGGATGCGCCCCACCAGCGGACGGTTGTCGTGCGGCGCCTCGGCCGCGCGGTTGGTGTACGCCTGGTGGATCCGCTGGCGCAGGTCGCGCCGCTCGGCGTACTGCAGGAACGGCTGCACCGACGGCTGGTGCAGGGTGAAGCGCCACCCCTGCACCCCGCGGGCTTCGGCCGCGGCGCGCGCCTGCGTCCGCGCGGACTCGGGGAGGCCGGCCAGCTCCGCCTCATCGGTCAGCACCATCTCCCACGCGTTGGTGGAATCCAGCACGTGGTTGGAGAACTCGGTCTGCAGGCGGGAGAGCTCCACGCGCAACGCCTCCACGCGCTCCTTCTGCGCCGGCTCCAGGTCGGCGCCGGCGCGGACGAAGGCGCGCACCGTCTTCTCCAGGTGCCGGCGGCGCACACGGTCCAGCGAGGCCGCCTCGGGCGACTCGGCGGCGGCCCTGACCGCGCGCCACAGCTCGCCGTTGAGGGCGATGCGGGCGAAAAACGCGGAAAACTCCGGAAGGACGGTGTCGTACGCCTCCCGGATCTCCGGCGTGTTCATCAGGCTCACCAGTGCCGACGCGGGGCGGATGGCGCGGGAAAGCCGCTCGGTGATCTCCTCCAGGCGGCTCACGGTGTTGGTGTAGCTCCGCTCCCCCGGGGCGGCCACCAGCTCGGCCAGCTCCGCCTCCGCGCGGGCCAGCGCCGCCCGGATGCCGGGGGTCACGTGCTCCGCCCGGATGCGGTGGAAGGGAATGGGGAGCGGTTCGTCCTGCAGGAGGGGGTTGGTTTCGGGCGTGGTGCTCATCGTCCTCGTACGGCGCGCGTGGCGCCGGGCACAGGTGGGTTCGCGTGTCACGCCGACGCACCAGCACGCGCCGCGCCACGAAAACGCATCTGCGCATGGGTGGCGCATTCCAGGGCGGTGGAAGCTCCGCGCCTCGTCGGCCGGTATCGTCCGCGCCGTGGGTGCGCGTCACCCGCGCGAGCCCATCCGCAGTTCAGTGACGTCCTCCTCCTCTCGGCGGCGCGCCATGAGAATCGCCGGGGCCCAGCCGCTTTCGCTGCGGATCAGAGACGTTTTCCTGCTCGGAGAAACGCGTGAGTCGGCGGCGTACAGCCCGCCAAAGATCGACGCGGCCAGGGGAGAGACCCACCCCAATGCCGCGCCGATCAGCAGCACGCACGCGAACACCAGGGTGACTCCGGCGCCGATCCGGATGGCGGCGCGAAGCACCGCCGTCGTCCTGGCTGGGTAGGGCTCGGCGGCCGGCGCGGGCGCGCATCCGCAGAGGGGCGGCAACTGGAGCAACATCCACCGGCTGATGCCCCGTCGTCGCGAAGAGTGTCCCACTCAGCGGACCGTGCTGCTGCGCGCGACCGAGTGCAGCCGCCCCTCCAGCGCGCCCGTCGTACGGCAAGGGGTGGTGCTCCCGCCGTTGCCGCTCCGGTGGTCCACCGCGACGGATTCCAGGCGCGTCACCACCTCGCTGCGGCCCTCCGGGAGCGGGCGCACCGT
>JAUJMI010000184.1 GCA_030446945.1 Longimicrobium sp.
ATGAGTTCTAATCAGCTCCATAGAACCAACGACTGTATCGTTCGTTCGGTCTTCTACTTACCTTTGATAGAGCCTCTGTGCTTGCGCACGTGCCGGGAGAAGGTACGCCCCCGGCGAGGCCCACACGGACACCCATTACCCTGGTTTTCAATCAGCCCACCGGCTACCAACCCCGGCGCAGAGGGTGAAACCTAAACCGCTCCCGTGGAGGTGTCAACCCCCAGCCGGAGCCGTTTTGAGGGCTCCGGGGCCCCCGGTTTTTCGGAAAAAAGCTCCGGCGCCCGCATCTCTGCGGGCGCCGGAGCATCGGTCAGCGCCGGGCAGGCTCAGATCTCGTCTTCGCCTTCCAGGTCGTCGCCCTCGGCCCACTCGTCATCGTCCTCGTCCCACTCCTCGTCGTCCTCGTCGTCCCACTCGTCGTCCTCGTCAAGGTCGTCCTCGTCTTCCCATCCCTCCTCGCCATCGCCGCTCCACTCGTCGTCCTCTTCGTCCTCGAAGCGCCCAATGATCGCGCCGTCGAGTTCGAGCTCCTCACCGGTCGCCGGGTGAGCCATCGCGTTCGGCATTGCCAGAGTCTCCATGGTAGGCGGGATACGGAAGAAGAGGCGCGGACCGGAGCCGACCGGCCCTCGTCGCGCGTCGAAAGTAAGCGGCGCCCCCGGCCTGTCAAGCCTTGAATGACCGTTCCGCGGCGCATACGCAAATTCCGCGTCATTCGTAGTGCCGAAAAGCGAAGCGCGCCGCCCCCGTGTGGGAACGGCGCGCTCGCTACCGGCCTGCAACGGCTCAGGCGCTGGCGCGCGATGCCTTCTTGCGGTCGCTGGCGTTCAGCAGGCGCTTGCGCAGCCGCAGCGCCTTGGGAGTCACCTCGATCAGCTCGTCGTCGGCGATGTACCCCATGGCATCCTCCAGCGTCATCACCCGCGGCGGCTCCAGCAGGACGTTGTCGTCCGACCCGGAGGCGCGCATGTTGGTGAGCTTCTTCCCCTTGGCGACGTTGACCTCCATATCGCCCTGGCGCGAGTTCTCGCCCACGATCATCCCCTCGTACACCGGCAGGCCGGGGGCGATGAAGAAGGTGGAGCGCTCCTGCAGGTTCCCCAGCGCGAACGCCACGCTCTCGCCGTCCACCATGCTCACCAGCACGCCGCGGTTGCGGGTGTTCATGGGCCCCACGTACGGGCCGTACTCGAGGAAGCGGTGGTGCAGGATCCCCTCGCCGCGCGTGTCGGTGAGGAACTCCGAGCGGTAGCCGAAGAGCCCGCGCGCCGGCACGCGGTACACCAGGCGCACCAGCCCGCCGCCGGGGTTCTTCATCTCGATCATCTCCCCGCGGCGCTGCCCGAACTTCTCAATCACCGGCCCCATCAGCCCCTCGGGCACGTCCACGGTGACCTCCTCGTACGGCTCCAGCAGCTCGCCGTTGAGACCCTTTTTGAGGATCACGCGCGGGCGCGACACGGCGAACTCGTAGCCTTCACGGCGCATCGTCTCCATCAAGATCCCCAAGTGGAGCTCGCCGCGGCCGGACACGGTCATGGTGTCCGGCGAGTCGGTGTCTTCCACGCGCAGGGCGACGTTGCTCTCCAGCTCCTTCATCAGCCGGTCGCGGAGCTGGCGCGAGGTCACGTACTTCCCTTCCCGCCCGGCGAACGGCGACATGTTCACCATCATGTCGACGGAGACGGTGGGCTCCTCCACGGCGATCCCCAGCAGCGCCTCCGGGTGCTCCGGGTCGCAGATGGTGGAGCCGATGTCCACGTTGGGCAGCCCCGCCACCGCGACCACGTCGCCGGCGGAGGCGCTCTCCACTTCGCGGCGCTCCAGCCCCTCGAAGGAAAAGAGCTTGCTGATGCGGGCGCGCGCCATGCCGGGCGCGTCGCCCTCGTGGCCGTGCTCCAGCAGGATCACGGGCTCGCCCACCCGCGCCACGCCGCGCTCGATGCGCCCGATGGCCAGCCGCCCCAGGTACGGCGAGTAGTCGATGGTGGAGACGAGCATCTGGAACGGCCCCTGCGCGTCGCCGGTGGGCGGCGGGATCGTCTTCACGACGGTGTCGAAGAGGGGCGTCAGGTCCTTGCGCTCGTCCTCCGCCTCGTACATGGCCACGCCCTCGCGGCCCACGGCGTAGAGGAAAGGGCAGTCGAGCTGGTGGTCGTCGGCCTCCAGCTCCATGAACAGCTCCAGCACCTCGTCGTGCACGCGGTGCGGATCGGCGTCGCCGCGATCGATCTTGTTGATGATGACCACCGGCTGCAGCCCCAGCTCCAGCGCCTTGCGCGTGACGAAGCGCGTCTGGGGCATGGGGCCCTCGGCGGCGTCCACCAGCACGACCACGCCGTCCACCATGCGGAGGATGCGCTCCACTTCGCCGCCGAAGTCGGAGTGGCCCGGGGTGTCGACGATGTTGATCTTGGTGTCGGCCCAGCGCACCGACAGGTTCTTGGCCAGGATGGTGATCCCCCGCTCGCGCTCCAGCGGGTTGGAGTCCATGACCCGCTCCGCCACCTGCTGGTTCTCGCGAAAGGTACCGGCCTGGCGCAGCATGTGGTCGACCAGCGTGGTTTTGCCGTGGTCGACGTGCGCGATGATTGCGATGTTGCGAATGGCCATATGTATCTCGGTCCCGTCCGGGCTCGATCGAAGTCCAGGATTCACCAAACGAAAGCGGGCGCCTCTTCGGGGAGGTGCCCGCCCTAGGTGTGCAGCCAAGTAAAATAACGAGTTCGCGTCCCGCGGTCCACCCCCGAAGCCGTTGGCGCACGGGGCGATCGGGAATGTTGACAGCATGCTGCCAAATGCCTATCCTTGATCCACAGATGACAGGATGCTGTCATCACCCACCCGCACGCCCCGAGGATCTCATGGAGCAGAAGACCGTGCACCTGTTCGTGCTGGACACGATGGCGGACTGGGAACCGGGGTACGCGGTCAGCGGGATCAACCAGCCGGCGTACCAGGCGAACCCGGGGCGCTATGTGGTGCGCACCGTCGGCGCCACTCGCGACCCGGTGCGGACGATGGGCGGCGTGACGATCCTCCCGGACCTCGCCGCGGACGAGGTGGCGCCCGGCGACAGCGCGATGCTGATCCTCCCCGGATCGATGACGTGGGACCAGGGGGAGCACGCCGCGGCGGCCGAGAAGGCGCGCGAGTTCCTGGAGGCCGGCGTGCCCGTGGCCGCCATCTGCGGCGCCACGTCGGGGCTGGCGCGGCGTGGGATCCTGGACGCGCGGCCGCACACGAGCAACGCGCCCGAGTACCTGGCCGCCGCGACGGGGTACGCGGGCCATGCGCACTACGCGGGCGGACCCGCGTTCAGCGACGGCGACCTCATCACGGCGAGTGGCACCGCGCCGGTCGAGTTCGCGCGGCTGATCTTCGAGCGGCTGGAGCTGTACGATCCGCCCGTGCTGGAGGCATGGTATCGGCTGTATAGCACGGGCGATGCCTCCGCGTTCTACGCTCTGGAATCGGGCGGCGAAGCGTGAGCGAGGCACCGCCGCGTCTGGTCCGCTCGGCGGCGGGCGACGCGCTGACGGAGCTGCTCCTGCGCGTCTTCCGCCTGAACGGCCTCTTCCTCTCCGAAGCGGAGGAGATCGCCCGGCCCACGGGGCTGACGCCGGCCCGCTGGCAGGTGCTGGGTGCCGTGCTTCAGCAGCCGCGCACCGTGTCCGGGATCGCGCGCGTGATGGGGCTGACGCGGCAGAGCGTGCAGCGACTGGCGGACGCGCTGGTGGAGGCGGGGATCACCGAGTACGCCGACAACCCCGCCCACCGCCGCGCCCGGCTGCTGCGCCCCACCGTCGCGGGCTGGGCCGCCATCGAGGTCATCCGCCCGCGCCAGTACGCCTGGACGCACCGCGTCACGGCCGACATCGGCGCGGAGGAGCTGCGCTCGGCGGTTGCGACGATGGACCGTGTGATCGCGGCGCTGGAGGCGAGCGAAGACCCGCTGGAGTGACGGCGCGCGTCCCCGCCGGACCCGCTCATTCGCCATGCACGGAACGCGCGAACGCCGCGGGGGCACGCGCTAGAACCGCGCGGCCGACACCGCGCCGAAGACCCCGAATCCGGTATCGATCCCCTCGCGCTCAGAACGCCGCTCGACCGTGAACCGGTACACGTTCGGGTCCATGGCGTACACGGTGAGCGAGCCGGGCGGGGCCGACGCGGGGAAGCTGAAGGTGGTGTCCGACTGCACCCGAGGCGGATCGTTGGCGAACTCGACCTGGTACGCCGCCGCCCCGCGGACGCGGGGCCAAACGGCTATCCTCCGGTCACCTTCCGCGGACGTGCGGATCGCGAACGAGTCCGGCACCACCGTCTCTCCGCGCAGGGTTCGCCCCCCGGTCGCCACGGTGAGCATGTATTGCACCCCCGGTCGAATGTCCCTCGCTCCCCGCGTCCCCGGAGGCGCAATGTCCGGGAGGAGCCAGTTCGGACGGTCGAGACTGGCGGAGGGGTACGACCCCTGTTCGCCGCGCGCCGGGAGCGGGGTCCAGCCGAAGAGCGCCGGATCGCCGGCCGCGCGCAGCTCGAACCGCTCGGCGGCGCGGAACCGAACGGGCTCGGCCGGAGAACCGGTGGTGAGGAGCACGGCGTGCTGTGCCGAGCGATTGTCGATCATGTTGCGGTCCGGGGTGCGGTAGTTCAGAACCAGGTAAAGGAAGGGCTCGTCCGAATCGGGCACGGTCACCGGATCCGCGCTGCACCCCGCCACGCCCGCGAGCAGTGCGGTGAAGGCCAGCAAACGCCGCGTGGTCCGCGCGCGCGGGATCACCATGCCACCTCCAGCCCCACGCTCGGAAGGATGGGGAGGCCCGCGCGGCCGGCGCGACGCCCGCTCTGCTCACCCGTGTACCGGACGTCGTCGAAGACCACGCCCCAGTCGTAATCGATCGGGTTCTCACGCGCGAGCAGGTTCAGCACCTGCACCGCCAGCGTCCAATCGGCGGCGCGCGCGCGCCATGTGCGGCGCAGCCCCAGGTCCACCCGGTGATAGGGGGGTACCCGGATACTGTTGCGCTCGCCGTACACGTAGCGCGGAAGGAGTGAGCCGCTCCGCGGCGCGCGCAGGTCCGGCTCGAAGGAGCGCGCGATCACGGGCGTGGTGGCACGGCCGCTGTGGCCCTGGTACACGGCGCTCGCCGTCCACTTGCGGAGGGTGCGGACGCTCGCCAGCAGCGAGACGGCGTGGGGCGCGTCCCAGTCCGCGGGGGAGCTCACGCCGTCGACCTCCTCCAGCGCGCGCTGAAAGGTGTAGCTCCCCTGGATTCGTGCCCGCGCGCTGAGCAGGGCCGAGCCACCCACCGTGGCACCGTACGCCTGGCCGCGGATGCGCTCGAAATCCGGGAAGTTCTCCAGGAGGTCTTCGCGAGTGGTGCCGGCGCTCCGGTTGCGAAGCCGGGGCCGGTCGGGATAGTGCTTCGCGAAAGCCTGAACGGACAGGGTTCCCGCCCGCGGAGCCCACTCCGCGGAGACGGCGGCCACGTCGACCGTCCGGCCGCCGGGCAGGAGGAAGGTCGGCGGGGTGATGCTCCCTTCGACCGGCTCCTCCAACTGCGAGGTGAACTGGTACCGGCGCTCGACCGCTCCCTGCAGCTGGAACGATTCGCTGGCGCGGCAGGACATGGTGGCGGAGGGCGCGGGGAGGATCTGGCCGGCGCTCCACGAAACGCGTGCCCCGATCGTGCCGGCGAAGCACCCCCCGAGGCGCAGCTCACTCTCCCCGAACAGCGCGGCTACGGCGAGAGACTGGCTCCCCGCGTACTCGGCGGGCGTGCTCGGCGAGAAAACCTCGTCGATCAGCCCGCGTGCGATCCATCGCTGGTCGTGGCGGCGGGCGTCGAACGATGCACCGGCTCGCACGCGCCAGCGCTCGCGCGCTACGTCCAGTTGCGCTGCCGAAGAGAGCCAGTCGCGGCGGGTGTGGATCCAGTTCGTCCCTCCCGCGCCCCGTTCGTCGACCCCGGCGTGAGAGCGGTTCCACGAGGCGCGAACTGTCACCCGCCCCGCGGGCGCGCTGCGCTCCACGCGCATACCCGCCAGCGACTCACCCCACTCCAGCGGCTCGTACCCGGTGCTGTCGGTGAGGTCGGGGTCTGAATAACGATCTTGCGTGTGGAAGCCGAGGAGCTCGGCTCGCCACCGTCCGCCGCCCCAATCGTGCCCGATCCGCACGACCCCGTCGCGGAAGCCGAGGCTGGGAAGGTCGGGAGCCACCACCGTGGCGAAACGGTCCAGGTAGGTGGCGCGCATCGACACCAGAAGGTCGGTGCCGGCGGGGAGCCCGGTGCGGGCCACCGTGACGCCGCTGGTAAGGAGGCTGAGCACGGCTTCGTTCCGCCCGGGCGCGTCCGCGCTGCGCGTCTGCAGGTCGATGGCGCCGGACAGGGCGTCGCCGATCTGCGGCGGCACGTGGTGGATCAGCACGTCGGCGCGTTCGAGCGCCGCCACGTTGAACGCGCCCAGCAGCCCCAGCAGGTGAAAGGGGTCGTGCAGGGGGTGCCCGTCCAGCCGGACCGCCGTCTCGTCGCTTGCGCCGCCGGCCAGATGGATGCGCCCCTTGAGATCGTTCGGCTGGGCGACCCCGGGGAGCAGAACCACCGCCCGGAACACGTCCGGCTCGCCGAGAGGCGGCACCTGCCGCACGCTCGCGGCGGTGACCACCTGGGCCAGCGGAGCCACCCGCGGCGCGCGCACGGCGAGACCTTCCAGGAGCACGGGAGCCGCGCGGAGGCGCACCACGATCGTCGTGTCGCGCGCACTGCCGCCCCGCACCACAACGGTGTCCGGCCGGAACCCGATCTGGCGAATGATGACGCGCCATTCACCCTCGGGAAGCCGGAGAGCGAAATCTCCCGTACCCGTGGAGCTCACCTGGCGGAAGGTGCCGATTCCCTCTACGACGGCGCCCGCCACCGGGCGGTCCGCCGTGTCCAGCACTCGCCCTCGCAGGGTTCCATCGCTCTGGGCGTGCGCCGAAGATACGCAGCCCAGGATCAGGAACGCGGTGAGGGCGGGGCACCGGCGGCTGGAGCGGAGCTCGCGCCGCGTCAAATCAAACTGCATGCAACCATTTGGAAGAAGATGCCTGGCTGGCCGGGCGCCGTGCGGCGCCCGGCCGTGTTCGTCAGTACACTCGCTTGCCGTACCCGTACCAGATCAGGTCCGAGGTCCCGTTATACTCAGGGTTTGTGCCGTTGGGAATCAGCGTCCACTGGCCGGTGGACAGGCGCGGCGTGATGTAGTCTTCGCCGCAGTTGTCGTCGCCATCGTCGATCTTGAA
>JAUJMI010000011.1:0-10325 GCA_030446945.1 Longimicrobium sp.
TCGCGCCCCTACGGGTGCGGTGCGGGCGCCGCCATTTCGGGCGGATCTCGCCCCCAAGTCCGCGGAGGCGGACTTTGTGCTGTTGTTGCCGCGAGTTCACTCGCCACGGCCCACGCGGTCAGATACTCCGCACCGAGAGCCCCACCACGTCCTCCACCTCCATCGTCTCGGCGATGTGGAACGGCTCGCCGTACTCGGTGCGGATCAGGGAGCCGTAGCGGGCCGCGTGCATCCGCACCTGGTCGTAGAGGGGGCGGTCGCCGCCCGGGAAGACCTCGCCGCCCCACGTCTTGCCGTCGAACTGCGAAGCGTAGCAGCGGATGGCTTCCATCTTGGTGTCCATCTGCGCGGTGACGTCCACCACGAAGCTCGGCTTGACGGCCTCTTCGCGGTAGGCGAGGGCGTAGAGGAGCTTGTGCGGACGGTGCGGCTCGCCGGGGGCGTCGAAGCGCCGCAGGCCCGCCAGGAAGCAGGCGTCGTAGCCCAGATGCGAAGCGATGCGGTGGTCGGGGTGGCGCCCGTTGGGGTAGGGGAGGATCACCACGCGAGGCCGGAAGGCGCGCACCAGCCCCACCACGATGCGCCGCGTCTCTGGCGTGTTCTGGAGCCCGGCGTCGGGGAGCCCAGCGTTGAGCCGCACCGCCACCCCCAGCACCCGCGCGGCCGCCTCCGCCTCCCGCCCGCGCAGCTCCGCGCTCCCGTCCGTCCCCGTCTCACCCGCGGTCAGGTCCAGGATCCCCACGCGGTACCCCTGTGACGCGGTGCGGGCGATCGTCCCCCCCACCAGCAGCTCCACGTCGTCGCGGTGCGCGGCGATGGCCAGCAGGTCCACCGCGGTGTCTTCGGAAGCATCGGTCACGGGAGCCAGGCGGCGCTGAGGGAACGGTTTGCCATCGACGGCCCGAAGATGCCGCCCCCCCCGCCCCCGCGCAACGCCCCACCAAATCCAAACCCCCTCCCCCAGGCAGCTGTGGGGGAGGGGGATGCGCCGCGGAGCGACGCTGGGGGTGAGGGCCCTACTCGTGCCGCAGCGCCTCCACCGGGTCCAGCCGCGCGGCCTTGTTGGCCGGGTACAGCCCGAACACGATCCCCGCGCCGCCCGACGCCATGATCGACGCAAAGATCGCCCACAGCGGAATCGTGGCGTTCACCGGCGTCGTGGCCGTGATCAGCCCCGCCAGCGCGGTGGCCACCGCCAGCCCGATGGCGCCGCCGATCACCGTCACGGTGACCGACTCCACCAGGAACTGCCAGAGTATCTCGTTGGATTTCGCGCCCAGCGCCTTGCGCACGCCTATCTCGCGCGTCCGCTCCGTCACCGAAATCATCATGATCCCCACCACGCCCACGCCGCCCACGATCAGGCCGATGGACGAGAGCACCACCATCACGATGAAGAAGACGCCGGTGAGCCGGTCGAACATCGACTTGAACGCCTCCTGCTTGATCAGCGCGAAGTTGTTCTCCTCCGCCGGTCGCAGTCCGCGCGCGCTGCGCAGGGCGGCGGTCACGTCGTCCATCGCGCGCTCCTGCGTGAAGCCGCGCTCGGTCACCACCAGGAAGTCCATCCAATCGTAGTTTGCGTCCAGGTCCTTGATGGCCGTGGTGGAGGGGACGACCACCCAATTCTTCATCGCCGAGGCGAAGATGTTGTCCTTGAGCTTGTAGACCCCCGCCACCAGGAACTCGCGCCCCTTGATGCGCACCGAGCGCCCCACCGCGCCGCCCGAGGGGAAGAGCTGCTGCGCCAGGTCCGGCGACAGCACCGCGACGTTGGAGGCGCGCTGGTCGTGCACCCCCAGGTAGTTGTTCCCCTGGAGGAAGTCGCCCCTGGAGTACTCCACCCAGTCGGCCGAGCGCCCCATGATCTGCACGCTTCCCACGGCGCGGGACCCCGCGCGCACCTCGCCCCCCACGTCGATGGAGGTGGCGACCGTGCGCACCGCCGGGAGCGCCTCCAGCATCTCCGCGTCGGCGAAGGTGAGGGCGGGCTTCCCCTCCCATGGGTCCTTGCCGTGGTTGTCGCTGAAGCGGATCTCCGTGCCGTCGAAGCGCGAGGCGATGAAGTTGTTGGGGCCGATCGCTTCGATGTTCTCCATCACCATGGCGCGGAAGCCGGTGATGGCGGCGGCCATCGTCATCACCGTCGCCACTCCGATCACGATCCCCAGCGTGGTGAGAAAGGCGCGGACCTTGTTGGAGCGCAGCGCGTCGAGGGCGATGCCGATCCCCTCCCGCGTCGAAGTCAGGTTCATCGCGCCTCCTCAGTCCGCCCGCAGGGCGACGATGGGGTCCAGCCGCGAGGCGCGGTAGGCCGGGTACACCCCCGCCATCAGCCCCACCCCGATCCCCAGCGCGATCGCCAGCAGGATGGAGCCGGGCGACACCCGCGCCGGGATGGGCGAGATGGCCGAGACGGCGTACGCCAGCGCGATCCCCGAGCCGATCCCCAGCAGCCCGCCCGCGCCGGAAAGCGTCCCCGCCTCCACCAGGAACTGGAGGAGGATGTCGCGGCGGCGTGCCCCCAGCGACTTGCGCACCCCGATCTCGCGCGTGCGCTCGCTGACGGAGACGAGCATGATGTTCATGATCACCACCGCGCCCACCACCAGCGAGACCGCCACCAGCAGCGGCAGCGCCATCAGCAGAAAGGTGGAGATCTTGTCCCAGAAGCCGAGCGCCTCGTCGGCCGTCTCCAGCATGAAGTCGTTCTCGGCGCCGGGGCGCAGCCGGTGGCGCACCCGCATCAGCCCCTCCAGCTCGCTCTGGCCGCGCGGCATCAGGCTGGCGTCAGGGACGCGGAAGTAGATGTCTTCCACCACGTTGTTGCGGAAGAGCGAGCCGTTGAGGGGCGAGCGGATCGGCGCCACCACCATGCGGTCCATCGACATCCCGAACAGCGACCCCTGCTCCTCCATCACCCCGATGACGCGGAAGGGGAAGCCCTGGATGCGCACCTCCTTCCCCAGCACCGGGAGGCCTTCGAAGAGCTTCTTCGCCACCTCCTCGCCCAGCACCACCACGGGCACCCCGCGGTCGGCCTCGCTCTCGGTGTAGGTGCGGCCGCGCGCGATCTTGAGATCGCGGACGTTGAAGAAGTTGGCCGACGCGCCGATGATGTTCACCCCCTGCACCACCTTGCCGCGCCCGTCGCCCACCTTGCCGTCCGCGTCGTGCGCGTACGACAGGAGGCCGGGGGTCTGCACGCGCTCCTGCAGGAAGCGCGCGTCGTCCTGAGTCAGGCGCGGGCGGCGCTGCCACTGGCGCCAGGTCGCCTCGTCCACCGGCCCGCCGCCGACGGAAGGAAGGCGGCGCACGTTGATGGTGTTGAAGCCCAGGATCTTCCCCGCGAACTCCTCCTTCATGTACGCGTTCATCCCCGTGATCAGGGTGATGACGGCGATCAGAAAGGTGACGCCCACCACCGTGCCCAGCACGGTGAAGAAGGCGCGCAGCTTGTTGGCGCGGATCATCGACAGCGCGATCCGCACCGCCTCGCGGGCGTTCATCGGGTCAGACCTCCGAGAGCGCGCTTTCCGGGCGCGCCGCCAGCACCCCCACCGGCACGCGCGTCTGTCTGCGGTCGCTGGCGATGATGCCGTCCTTGAGCATCACCACCCGGTCCGCGTGCGCGGCGATGTCCGGCTCGTGCGTCACCATGATGATGGTCTGCCCCTCCGCGTGCAGGCGGTGGAAGAGCGCCATGATCTCCTCCGAGGTGCGCGAGTCCAGGTTGCCCGTGGGCTCGTCCGCCAGGATGATGGAGGGGCGCGTCACCAGCGCGCGCGCGATCGCCACGCGCTGCCGCTGCCCGCCCGAGAGCTCGTTGGGGCGGTGGTCCAGTCGGTCGGCCAGCTCAACGGCGCCCAGGGCCCCGGCGGCGCGCTCCTTCCGCTCCGCCTTTCCCACGCCGGCGTAGACCAGCGGCAGCTCCACGTTCTCCAGCGCGGTGGAGCGGGGGAGGAGGTTGAAGGTCTGGAAGACGAAGCCGATCTCGCGGTTGCGGATGCGCGCCAGGTCGTCGTCCTTCATCCCCGCCACCGGTTGGCCGTTCAGCACGTACTCGCCCGCGCTAGGCGTGTCCAGGCAGCCGATCAGGTTCATGAAGGTGGACTTGCCCGAGCCGGACGGGCCCATGATGGCCACGTACTCGTTGCGCTCGATCACCAGGTCCACTCCGCGCAGGGCGCGCACCGTCTCCGCGCCCATCACGTACTGCTTCTGGAGCCCGCGGACCTCGATCAGCGCGGAGCTCACTTCCCCCCCTTCGCCTTCGCCGGCTCCTTGGGCGTCTCCACCCGCACCGCGTCATCGTCCTGCAGGTCGCGCACGGCCTGGTAGCTCCCCGAGACGACGGTCTCGCCGCCGCGCAGGCCCCTGCGGATCTCGAAGTAGCGGTCGCCGGCGATGCCGATCTCCACCGGCACCCAGTCCGCCTTGCCGTCGCGCATCACGAACACGCCCGTCACCTCGGTATCGCGGCGGGAGCGCTGGGCGGCCTCCACCTGCGCGGCGGGCTGCTCCGCGTCACTTTCGTCCGCGTCCTGCGAGAACTTCTTCCCCTCGCGGTCGCGCACCGTCAGCGCGATAATGGGCACCGAGAGCACGTTGCGGCGCGACTCCGTGACCACGTCCGCCGTGGCCGAGAGGTCGGGGCGCAGCGAGGCGGGGGGGGCATCGAGGGTGATGACCACCTCGAAGTCCACCGACTGCTGGTCGCTGGCGCCCGCCTGCCCGGCGGCCGTCTGCACGGCGCTGTTGCCGATGCGGGTCACGCGGCCGCTGAAGCTCTGGTCCGGGAAGGCGTCGATGCGCACCGCCGCGCTGTCGCCGATGCTGACGTTCGGGACCTCGGTCTCGTCGACCTTGATCTTGGCCTCCATCACCGACAGGTCCGCCACCGTCAGCAGCAGCGAGCCGGGGTTGTTCATCGTACCCACCACCGCCGTCTCCCCTTCCTCGATATTGAGCCGGGTCACGCGGCCGCTCATCGGCGCCACGATCGTGGTCTTGGAGAGGTTGTCGCGCGCCTCGGAGAGCGCGGCCTGGGCCTGCGCCACGGCGAAGCGGGCGGCCTGCAGCTCGGCGCCGGCCACGTTCCCCTGCGTGCGCGCCTGATCCAGGTCCTGGGCGGAGATCAGCTGGTCCTTGCCCTGCGACAGCATCTCGGCGCGGCGCGCGTCGTTCTGCGCCTTCAGGAGCTGCGCGCGCGCCTGCGCCTCGCGGGCACGGGACTGCGCCACCGCCGCCTCGGCCTGGCGCACGGCGCTCTGGTACTGGCCGGGGTCGATGCGGATGAGGAGGGCGCCGCGGTCCACCCACTGCCCCTCCTCCACCGCCACCTGGATCACCCGGCCCGGGATGTCGGCCGAGATGTCCACCTTGCGCTTCGGCTCGATCTTGCCGCTGGCCGTCACCACCGACACCAGGTCGCGCCGCGCCACCACCTCGGTGCGCACCAGCGCGCCGCTGGGGCCGCGCTTGGCCACCGCCACCCCGGCCAGCCCGCCCACCGAAGCCAGGATCGCCACCCCGATGATGATCTTCTTGCTCGACATCGTCTCTCTATGTCCTCCACCGGCGAGGGGCCGGTGCGTCAGCGTAGGGAGCGGCCGACCAGCGCCTCGAGCGCGGCCAGCGACTTGTGGAAGTTGTACACGGCGTCGATGCGGGCGCGCTCGGCCTCGCGCAGCGAGGTCAGCGCGTCGGTCACCTCCACGGAGCTGGTGGCGCCCAGGCGGAAGCGCTCCTGCGCCAGCCGCAGCTCCTCGCCGGCGCGCTGCACCACCTGCTCCTGCAGCTGGGCGGCGCCGTACGCGGTGCGCAGCGCCAGCAGCGCCGTCTCCACGTTGGTGCGCAGCTGAAGCTCCTGGAGGCGCAGCTGCAGCTCGGCATCCTGCGCCCCCACCCGCGCCTCCTCGATCCGCCGCTCGCGCTGCAGGCCGTTGAAGATGGGGAGGGAGAAGGTGACGCCGGCCGAGAGCGGCTGCCGCTCGTAGCCGAAGGGGAAGCTCGGGTTGGCGTCCTTGACCGCGCCGCGCACGCTGTCCGCCACGGCGGGGTTGCTGACGTCGAACTGGCTGCACGGCCGCTGCGGCTGGCCCAGCAGCGTGGCGAGCTGGTTGCCCTGCAGGCACCCCTCGAAGCGGGCGCTGGCGTTCCCCAGCGCGTTGTCGTACAGCGGGTTCAGGTTGCCGGCGCTGTACACCGACCCCCGGAAGCCCGCGTTGAAGCTGAGCGTTGGGAGGTACTGCGAGCGCGCCGCCCGGACCCCGGTGCGCGCCGCCGAGAGGTTGGCGCGCGCCGAGGACAGGTTCGGGTTGTTCGCCTGCGCCATCTCCACCAGCTGCTCCGCCGTCCAGCGCGGCTCAAAGAGAGCGAAGTTGGAGGTGAGGCGCGTGTCCGCGGGGATCGAGCGCCCCATCGCCAGCCCCAGCCGCAGCACCTCGGTGGCGTGGGCGTTCCGCTGCTGCAGGAGCGCCACCTCGGCCTGGCCGCGCTGCACCTCGGCCCGGCGCACGTCCAGCGGCGTCCCCACGCCCACCTCCAGGCGGGCCTTGGCGAGCCGCTCGTGCTCCACCGTGCGCGCCACCTCGCGCTCCGCCTGCGCCGCCAGCTCGCCGGCCTGCAGGGCGGTGAGGTACTGCTGCGCCACCTGGCTCACCATGCTGGCCTCGAACCCTTCCACCCGCCGCGCCGTCGCGTTCTCCTGCGCCCGGGCGATGCGGGGCTGCATCAGCTTGGCGCCGCTCAGCTCGTAGCCGATCCCCACGTAGTAGCCGGAGGAGTAGTACTGCGGCCGCACGCCGAACACCTCGCTCCCGAAGCGCTGCACGCCGCTCCCCGTGTAGCCCAGGTCGGCCTGCGCGTGGGCGGAGGGGAAGTAGAGGTCGGCGCGGGCGGCGCGCACGGCGGCCCGGGTGCCGCGCTGGTCGTTGCGCTGGGCCAGCAGCTCCGGGTTGCCGGTGCGGGCCGTGGTGATCGCCTCTTCGATGGTGAGCCCGCCCTGCTGCGGGGCGGGCTGCTGGGCGGCGAGCGGCGTGGCGAGGGCGGCCAGGGCCGCGAAGACCAGGGCGCCCGTGTGGCGGTGGCTGTGCATAGGAAGTCGCCTGTGAAGTGCGGATACTGCGCGTGCGAGTGCACCGCGGATGGCGCCCCTACGGGGTGCCGGAGCGAGAAGTTTCAGCGGGTCGCGCGCCGGCGCGTCGGGGAGAGGTCCCCGTGCACCGGCGTTAGTGCCCGGACTATAACGCTTTACGACCCCGTTTTCAAACCGTTCAGCGCCCCGCGATCAGTCCCGCCACCGCGGCCAGGGCTAAGAAGACCCCAAAGATCACTCCCGCGGCGGCCGCCATGGAGACCCTGCCGCGGTTCACGGCGGCCACGCCCAGAGCCACCACCGCGAGCCACCAGATGTTGAAGACGGCAAGCGCCTGCAGCAGCGAGCGCACCACCCCCGCGGGAAGCTCCGGCGCCAGCAGGGCGGCGGAGAGCTGCGTCCTCAGGTCGCCGGTCACGATCCAGATCGGGAGCGTCACCGCCACCCCCAGCGCGCTGATCAGCGCCGCGTGCGAGACGACGCCGCGGTACTGCGCAAAGGTCGCCTCGCCGCCCATCATCATCCCGAACACCAGCTTCAGCAGCCCGGCCATGACCAGGGCGGTCACAAAGGCGCCGACGAACGCGCCGATCGGCGCCGAGATGCGGCTGAAGCGCGCCATCGTCTCGGGGCTCATCGCCTCGCGGGCCCTGGGGTCCGTGATCTCGTTCAGCGCCTCGCGCGAGGAGGCCAGCCAAACCTCTCCGGGGACCAGGATCATCGCGACGGTGGTGACCACCGCCGCCACCATCAGCACGTCGAGCCAGGGCGGCGTGGGTCCGAGGCGCGAGAACAGCTCCCCCGGGGAGACAAAGGTGTCCAGGATGCGGCGCCCGAGCGAGCCGGGGCCCGCGGTTTCCGCCACGGAATGGACGGGTGCGTGGGCTTCGTTGGAAGACATGGGTCTTTGGAGAGGTGTAGGGGCCGTGCGGAGGGAAGCCACAATCTAGCGCCGATGCGCGCCGGACGAAATTCCCTCGGCGTCCGGTACGTGCGCAGGCAACCCAATTGTTTCACGCGGGGGCGCGGAGACGCGGAAAACTTCAACTGCATGGCTCACACAGAGAGACAGAGGCACGGAGAAAGAGTTCTTCTCTGTGCCTCTGCGTGCGTTGCGGCGGCTCTTCTTTATTGAAGGAGGCGCAGTGGTTTACCGCGGGATCTCGGTGCGGACGGCCCGGTAGCCGCGGTCGGGGATCTCGACGCGGATGACGCGGTTGAGGGCGTCGACCCAGACGTGCTGGACGCCGGCGCCGGCCGGCTGCACCACGAGGTGGTAGAGGCTCACCTGCGTGCCATTGATGTCCACGCGCTCCTCACCGCGCGAGGTGACGGTGGCCATCACCTGCCGGTTCTCGCGCGGGACGATGATGGGGACGCGTCCGGAGCGGAGCCGCTGCGCCAGAAAGAAGTAGTGGTGCGCCACCCCCTCGTCCAGCACCAGCGCGCCCGTGCTGGCGGCGTACTCGCGGAGCTGCTCGCCCGCCGCGGTCACGATGCGGGCGCTGAAGCGGCCTCCGCCCACGTTCCCCACGATCTTGCGCGGCGAGTCGCCGCCGACGTCCACCTGGTACGAGGCGGGGTCGGCCGAGAGCCCGCGCGCGCGGAGGCGGGGGGTCAGCTCCAGCGTTCCCGACTCCAGGCGCAGGGCGACGCGGCCGTTGGCGGTGAACTCGGAGGTTTCGCCGCTGCCGATCTGGCGGATGGTGAACTCCTCCGTCCCCACCTCGCGATCGTCCACGTACACGCGCAAGGTACCCAGGTACGACGCGCCGGACTGGGCCCCGGCGGACACCGGCGCCACCGCCGCGAGTGCCGCGAGCGCGATCCGGACGAGCTTCGTACGCTTTCTGGTCATCATCATCTCCCGGGGACGCCGCGGCGCCCCGTCATGTGAAGTCCCGCCCGCGGCCCGAGGGCGCGCGGGGGTCCGGAAGCTCGTACCCCGCGGGGGAGTGCGGTGTTTCCCATGCAAGGCGCGGGCTCCCGGGGAGGCAGTGCGTTAGTGCGTGAGTGCGTTGGGGCCGTGGCTGCATGTCATCGTGAGAGAGCCGCCCCCCCGACATCTGCCGCCCCCTCCACACTTCTGCGGCGACCGAAGGATCTAGCCGGCGAGGCAAGAGGCCCCGCGCAACGGGCAGATCCCTCGGCACCCGCAGTAGATCCTTCGCTCCGCGCCAGAGATTCGCATGGCCGGGGACGGTGAAGCGCGTCGCTCAGGACGACATACGGCGGGCGACGCTTGATGCCCTGCCTGCGGTCCCCTGTCCCCTGTCCCCTTCCGCCCGTTCCCATTCCCCATTCCCCCACCAACGCCCCCTCACTCCTCCTCGTCCCTCGGCGGCGCGATGAAGACCTTGTGACGTATCTTCTGAAGGATATGTTCGTACATGCGCCGCCCTTTCTCCGCCGTGGCCCGCGTGGGCTCGCCCACGGAGCCGGGGCAGCCGGCGGGGAGGCGCTTCAGCTGGCCGCGGGTGAAGCGGCGGAACTCGTCCACATCCATGCGGAAGTCCTTCGCGTCCTCCATCCGCACCCGCTCGGGGTGCAGGTGGAGGAGGATGGAGGTCAGCGCTTCGCCCCCGTGCTCGGGCCCCCCCGACCCCTCCACGAATTGAGACAGGTCCACAGAGAGCGCGTCCACCACACGGACCCGCGCGTGAGGAGCCCGGATGGTGGCGATGGCCTCCACGTGCGGGTCGTGCGGCGAGGCGGTGATCGCGATGAACTCGTTGAAGCCGTGCGCCGCCCACGCCGCCGCAACCTCGTTGAGCGCGCGGTGCAGCGTCTTGGCGCGCAGCGCGGCCGTGCCCGCGTAGTCCGCCTCGGCGGGGACGTTGACGCCGAAGGGGAAGACCGGCGCGCGCAGCACGCCGAACTCCCGCGCCAGGTCGTCCGCCAGCGCCTCCACCACGCGGGTGCCGGCGCCCAGCGGCAGGTGTGGCCCGTACTGGTCGCACACGCCGACGGGAAGGATCAGCCGCCGCTCGGTGGCCACGCGCGCGGCCACCTCGCTCCAGGGGAGGTCGTGCAGGGCGTAGCACGGGTGATGGGGCTCGGGGGTCATGCTGCGCTGGGCTGAGAGGGTGCGGCGACCGCAGGCGCTCGCCTGGGCCGCGGCGTGGGGCGCCACGCTGGCGCTGGCCGCGTGGATCCTCCTGCTGACGCCGGTGTGGCTCGCCGCCGCCGCGGCTGGGGGCATTCTCTGGGCCGCGCTGGCCCGCGG
>JAUJMI010000011.1:10425-21664 GCA_030446945.1 Longimicrobium sp.
TGTGGCTCGCCGCCGCCGCGGCTGGGGGCATTCTCTGGGCCGCGCTGGCCCGCGGCGCGGCCCACTACTGGCGCTGGGGGGTGGCGCTGGTGCTCGCCCTGGGCGTCAGTATAGGGGCTTCGTTCCAGTTGCGCCTGGGGGAAGGGGCGCGCAGCTGGGAGCGCGTGCGCTTCGCCGCCGAGAACCGGGCCGGCGCCGAGGTGAAGCAGGGCCTGGACGACATGTTCGACCGCGATACCCTTGCCGTCGCGGAGGCGGCGCGCGCGGCCGGTGGCGCGCGCGCCGCGAACGCCGCCCTCTTCGCGCGGATGGAGCGCATCCGCCGCGAGCGCAACGTCACCGCGCTGGCCGTGTACGAGCCGGACGGTTCGCCGCTGGTGTGGGCCGGCGAGCACCGCGGCACCGTGCCGGACTCGGTGCGCGCGGGGCTCCTCTTCTCGTCGTACTCCGCGGGGCCGCTCTTCGGCTACCTCTACTTCACCACCCGCCTTCCCAACGGGCGCGTCGCGGTGGCGGCGGAGCTGCTGGAGGCGCACGTGGAGGTGGGCGAGGGGACGCCGCCGTACGCGGAGACTTTTGCGCGCAGGTACGGTGTGGCGCCGCGCTTCACCACTCCGGAGTTCGCGCCGCAGGACTCCGCGTGGGACTGGACGGGGTACCAGGGGCGCATCCTGAGCGTCGTCTTCGCCACGCTGACGCAGGAGACGTGGCGGGAGCGCGTTGTCCTGCGCGGGCGGCACGCGGTGGCACTGGCGTGGCTCGCCGCCGTGCTGCTCCTGGGGATCACGTGGGCGCGCGGGGACCGCGCCTGGGGCGTGCCCCTGGCGGCGGTCGCCGTCGCCCTGTTCTTGCTTCCGTGGGGGGCTATGGGTGTGGCGGGCGACCTCTTCTCCCCGCTCGGTTTCGTCATACCCGTCCCCGGCGATCCCACGCTGGGGCAGCTCCTGGTGGTGCTGGCGGCGCTGGCGGTGTGGCTCCTCTCCCGCTCGCAGACGCTGCCGCTGGCGGACCGGGTGCCGCTGGCTGTGCGCGCGCTGCTGGCGGCGGGGGCGCTGGTGGGGGCGATCGCGCTGGTGCGCGCGTCGGCGGCGGCGGGGGCGCTGGCGGCGCGCCCCGCGGGTGGGATGGCGCTGGTGGCCGCCACCGCGCTCCTGGCCGCCCTCCCGCTGCGCGCGCTGCTGGGCGAGGGCGAGGGACGCGAGCCGCCCCGGTGGCGCGGGGGGCTGGTGGTTGCCGCGGCGGTGCTGTCGGTGGCGCTGGGGGCGGCGGTGGTGCTCTGGTGGCGGCCCGGGCGCGAGCTCCCGCTGTGGACGGCGGCGCTGTGGGGGGTGCCCTTTGCACTGGCCGCGGCCGGGGTGGGACGGCGCGGGGCGAGACGGGGCGCGCTCCTCCCCTGGGCGCTGGCGGGGTGGATCGCGGGGTCGCTGGCGCTCCCCCACCTCTGGCTGATGCACCAGAACGCCCGACTCGCCGAGGCGGAGAGCGACCTGGGGCGGCTGGGGATGCAGGCCGATCCTTTTCTCGACTTCCTCCTGCGCCAGTTCGCGGAGCGTGTCCTCTTCTTCGCGGCCGAGGGGCGCCAGGGGGTGAGCCTCCTCTACCAGTCGTGGGTGGAGAGCGGGCTGGCCAAGGAGGGCTACGAGGCGCGCGTCACGCTGTGGAAAGGGGAGAGCCCCGCGGCCGAGCTGCGCCTGAGCGACGCGCAGATCCCCGCCGACCTGGTGGCCGAGGTGCTCCGCGCCGCGCGCGAGGCGGAGGAGCCGATGGTGCAGCGCTTCACCGATTCGGACCAGCTCCACTACCTGCTGGCGGTGACGCTCCCCGGCGGGCAGACGGTGTCGGTGGCGGTGCCGCCGCGCCGCCACCTGGGGCGCTCCACCGCGCTGGCCCGCTTCCTGGACCCCGCGGAGGACGCGGGCGCCGGGGATGCCGTGGCGCTCGCCCTGGCTCCCGCCGCTGGCCGTCCCGCCATCCCGCCCGGCGCGATGCGCTGGGTGCGCGCGGAGCACGGGTGGCGCAGCGAGGCGGCGGTGCGCTTCCCCAGCGGCCCGCAGCACGCGCACCTGCTGGTGCCCACGCCTTCGACGGAAATCCTGGCCGCGAGGGCGCTGCTGGCGCAGGTGCTGATCCTGGGCGTGCTGGTGGCGCTCTGGGCCGCCGCGCGCACGCTCTGCGGGGAGCCGCTGGGGCTCGCATCGGGCCAGTGGCGGCGCGTGTGGAGCTTCCGCGGGCAGCTCACGATCGCGCTCTTCGCCTTCTTTCTCCTCCCCATGGCCGCGTTCGGCGGCACGGCGTACCGCGCCCTCTCGCGCGAGGTGGTGAGGACGGCCGAGGCGGTGGCGGAGCGCGGGCTGGCGCAGGCGGTGGCGGAGGTGCAGGGCTCCACCCTGGTCGAGGTTTCGCAGCACATCGGCATCGACCTCCTCCTCTACCACCACGGCGTGCTGGCCGAGGCCGCGTCGCCCGAGGTGATCGACCTGGGGCTCTACCACACCTGGCTCGCGCCTCCAACGTACCTCGCTTTCGCGGTGGGTGAGTCGGTGGAGGAGCGCGAGGAGCGGCGCCTGGCGGGGCAGCCCTACCTGGTCGCGTACCGCCGTCTGGCCGCGGCGGACGTGCTGGCATCGCCCACACCGCTCGCGGCGGGCGAGATCGCGCGCCGCCAGCGCGAGCTCACCGACGTGGTGCTGCTGGCCGGGCTGCTGGGCGCCGCGCTCTCGGTGATCCTGGCGCTGGGCGTGGGGCGCGCCCTCTCGCGGCCCATCGAGGGGATGAGCCTGGCCGCCGCGCGCGTGGGCGAGGGCGACCTTTCCGTGCGGCTTCCCGAGGAAAGGAGCGACGAGTTCGGGCGACTCTTCCACGCCTTCAACGAGATGGTGCACGGCCTACGCGAGACGCAGGCGGAGCTGGTAGGGGAGAAGCGGCGCACCGAGGCCATCGTCGCCGAGGCGGCCACCGGGGTGATCGCGCTGGACTCGGACGGGCGGGTGGCGCTGATCAACCCGCGCGCCGGGCAGATCCTGGGCGCCATGCCCCAGCCCGGCGAGCCCATTCCCGACGACCGCCCGCTCCCGGGCGCGGTGGCGCAGGCGGTGCGCAACTTCCTGGGCTCCGACTTCGCGAGTACGGGCGAGTGGAGCGAGGAGCGCGAGGTGGAGGGGCGCGTGATCCGGCTGCGGCTGCGTCCGCTCCCGGTGCGCAGCGGGCGCCCGGGTGCCGTGGTGGTGCTGGAGGACGTGACGGCGGAGATCCGCTCGGCGCGCGTGCTGGCGTGGGGGGAGATGGCGCGGCAGGTGGCGCACGAGATCAAGAACCCGCTCACCCCCATGAAGCTCGCGGTGCAGCACCTCCGCCGCGCCTACGCGGACGGGCGCGGCGACTTCGGCGCCATCCTGGAGCGCAACGCCGACTCCGTCCTGGGCGAGATCGACCGGCTGGGGGAGATCGCGCGTGCATTCGCGCGCTTCGGCACGCCCGCCGAGACTGCCGCGGGGGTGGAGGCGGTGGACGTGGGGCGCGTGGCCGGCGAGACGCTGGCCCTCTACCGCGGCGGCGGCGGGGCCGAGGGCGTGCGCTACTCGCTCGACGTGCCGCCGGATGCGCCTCGCGTGCGTGCGCGCGTGGGCGAGTTGAAGGAGGTGCTCATCAACCTGCTGGAGAACGCCCGCGGCGCCATGGATGCCTCCGGCGGCGAGATCCGCATCGCCGCCGCGCCCGTCGGCGGGGGCGAGTGGCTGCACCTGGACGTCGCCGACACCGGCGAGGGGATCCCGCCCGAGCTCCTGCCGCGCATCTTCGAGCCGCAGTTCTCCACCCGCAGCAGCGGCACCGGGCTGGGGCTGGCGATCGTGCGGCGGCTGGTGGAGTCGTGGGGCGGAGAGGTGACGGTGGACTCCACCCCTGGCGAGGGGACCACGGTGCACCTGCGGCTGCGGGTGGTGGAGGAGGACTCGGGCGAGTGAACTCGCTGCAACGACAGCACAAAGCGCCGCCTCCCAGGAGCGAATAAACGCCGCTGGAACCACGCGAAGTCCGCCTCCGCGGACTCTCCGCCGGCATTTCCGGCGAGCACGTCTGTCGTGCGACGCCAAAGTTCGCAGGGGCGCGATTCATCGCGCCCGCCCTTTCCTTGCCTCGACGTGTGCCCGTTCGCGCAGATCCCGCAGGAGCGGCCCGCGTCGCCGCCCGTGTCCTGGGCATGCGCCATACTCCGGAGCGCGGCACATCCTTCGCTCCGCGCCAAAAGAAACGGAGGCGGGGCAAGGCGGGAGCAGCTCTCTGCTCAGGATTCGGTGCCCGCCATCCGCCACGCACCTCGTGTTGCGGACGACGCTTCGCAGCGGTTATCCTCTGCCCCCAGCGCGCGCCGCGTCGGCCGCCGGACTTCGGACCAGGGGAGAGATCACGATGGACCTGCGCGTCTCCGAGAGGGCGGCTCAACTGGTCGGCTCCGAGATCCTCCGCATCGCCGCGGAGGTGCGGGCGATGGTCGCCGCGGGGGCCGACGTGTGCAACCTGACCGTCGGCGACTTCGACTCGTCCCAGTTCTCCATCCCCGCCGCGCTCCTGCAGGGGATCACCGAGGCGCTGCGGGCGGGGGAGACCAACTACCCGCCCTCGGACGGGATGCCGGCGCTGCGCAACGCCGTCGTGGAGATGTTCCGCCGCCGGCTCGGACTGGAGTACCCGGTGGAGAGCGTGCTGGTGACCGGCGGCTCGCGCCCGGGCCTCTACGGCGCGTACGGCGCCGTGGTGGACCCCGGCGACGTCGTGGTCTACCCGGTCCCCTCGTGGAACAACAACCACTACGTCCACCTCGCCAGCGCGCGAGGCCGGCCGGTGGTGTGCGGACCCGAGACCGGCTTCCTCCCCACCGGCGAGTCGCTGGAGGAGCCGGTGCGGGGCGCGCGCCTCCTCGCCATCAACTCGCCGCTCAACCCCACCGGCACCGCCTTCGACGCCGAGTCGCTCGCCGGCATCTGCGACCTGGTGCTGGAGGAGAACGCGCGGCGCGGGCCGGGCGAGCGCCCGCTCTACCTGCTGTACGACCAGGTGTACTGGATGCTCACCTTCGGCGGGGTGCGGCACGTCAACCCCGTGTCGCTGCGCCCGGAGATGGCCGGCTACACCATCTTCGTGGACGGCGCGTCGAAGGCGTTCGCATCCACCGGGCTGCGCGTGGGGTGGGTGGTGGCGCCGCCGGACGTGACGCGGCGCATGGCGAGCCTGCTGGGGCATGTGGGCGCCTGGGCTCCGCGCGCCGAGCAGCTGGCCTTCGCCCGCTTTCTGGGCGACGACGCGGCAATGGACGAGTACCTGGACGGCTTCCGGGCGGCGATCAACGAGCGGCTTCAGCTGCTGTACGCCGGCGTCGTCGCGCTGCGCGACCGCGGCCTCCCCGTGGACGCCATCGCCCCCGAAGGCGCCATCTACCTCAGCGTGCGCTTCGCCCTCAGCGGCTACCGCACCCCCGCCGGCCAGACGCTCGGCACCGACGTCGACATCCGCCGATTCCTGCTGGAGAGCGCCGGCGCGGCCGTCATCCCCTTCCAGTCCTTTGGTTTCCAGGACGACTCCGGCTGGTTCCGCCTCTCCGTCGGCGCCACCTCCCCCGAGGCGATCCAGGCCGTGCTAGTGCGGCTGGAGCAGTCGCTGGGGCAGCTCCAGTCGGCGGAGGTGCTGCAGCCGAGGTGAGGGTTCGCGTCCGTTCCGACGCCAATCGCCACGACGCGCGGCGGTTATCATCCAAGAAGAAAAGACGTCAGCAGCGAGAACGCTGGTGCCTACGAAGGCACTGGGGTTTCATTCGCGAACGGTCCGACTCGTTCGCCTCTGAAGTCGGCGCCGCTTCTCCTGAGGCGATCAAGGCCGTGCTGGTGCGTTGGAGCGAGTCGCTGGTGCAGGTCCAACGGGCCGCGGTTCTGCCTCTCCTCGCCTTTCAATCGCGTGCAGATAGTCCTCGGGAATCCGGCTCTTCACAGTTCAGACCTCGCTTCCTCGTTCGTCTTTCTTGCGAGCAGGCCTCCGCCTGCTGGCCCACACCTCGCAGTCCGCCGTGGCTTCCCAATGCCGTAACCGGCGTGCGCCGGCCGCCATGAATCTATTGTGAGGAAGTCTTGCCGCCGATCGTCAGAGAGCTGTTCAGGCACGAGACCATCGCGTGGGTGCAGCGGTTCTTTGGGCTGGGGCACCCCGAGTGGTTCTGGGTGGTGGCGGAGCTGGGGACGCCTTGGGGGGTAGTGCTGGTGGTGGCGCTCGCGCTGCTGCTGTGGGGGCGCGCGGAGGCGTACGCGGTGGGCGGGGTCGTGGTGGTGAACGCGCTCGCGAGTCTGGCGCTCAACCTGCTCTTCAACGTGCCGCGACCCAACGATCCCTCCATCGTACGGTATGAGATCATCGAGATCGGGAGCTTTCCCTCCGGGCACGTGCTGCTCGCACTCCTGCTGTGGGGCGTGCTGTACGTGCGCGGGCGCGTGCCGCTGTGGGTGCCCGCGGCGGTGACGGTGCTGGTTTCGGTTTCGCGGCTGTACCTGGGGGTGCACTTCCTGGGGGACGTGCTGGGCTCCGCCGCGATTGGGGCGCTGCTGCTGGCGGCGTACGGGCCGGCTTGGCGGCGGCTGGAGAAGTGGCTGACGATGCGGCCGTTCAAGGCGTTCGTGGTGGTGGGGGTGCTGGGGGTGGTGGTCATCATCGTCGGCCTGGCTGCCGGGCTGGTGGGGGCGGGGGAGTACGAGCGCGAGGCGCTGGGGGTCGTGCTGGGCGGGGTGCCGGCGCTGCTGCTGGAGTACCGGTTCGTGCGCGATGCGCCCGTGCGCCGGCCCGTGGCGGTGGGGATGGTGCTCGCCGGGATCGTCCCGCTCGCGCTGATCCACCGGCTCGGGGATGCGCACTGGGCGGGGCTGCTGCTGATCGCCGTCGCCATGCTTTGGTCGGTGCTCGTCGTTTCCGCGATCCTGCGCGGGGTGCGTGCGCCCGTGCGTGCACGGGCATCGGTGTGACAGAAGTGGGGTGACGTACCCGCGGGTTTGGCATGCCGGGCGTTGCCGCCGGGACCCATTCCCCGCGCTGGCGGCGCGCCTGTCTGGCGGGCATCACGCCTGAGTTGGTGGGCGCAAAGAGACTCCGCTACGGGCGCGTAGCGGAGTCTTTTCGCGTGCGTGGCTGTCAGGGCGGACTACGAACCGGGTCCCGGCACGGCGCGCTTCACCTGGCCCACGTTGTCATCCGGCGTGACGTCGATCAGGAGGTGGCGAGGGTCGATGCCGGCCAGGGCGGGCTGGCGCGGCACGGCGACCGTAATGCGCTGCGGGCCGGGGCGGATGCGGTGCATGCGCAGGTAGAGCGGCGCGCCGGGGGCTCCGTCCCGCGCTGGGGCGAAGACGCCGATCTGCACGAGGTCGTTCATCGGTACCTCGGTCTCGGTGCCGGCGGTGTCGACGACAACTTTGCGGGCGTGTACATCGAGCGTCACGCGCCAGGTGCCGGACGCGGTGGGCTCGGCGGTGGCGCGCTTCGTCGCGAGTTCCCAGTAGGTGTTCGCCTCGAAGAGGTCCGCCAACAGGTAGTGGAGCGAGTCCGGGGTGACCGCCCGCAGCTCACGGTAGAGGTCGAGCGAGGTGGGGAGGGGCGGGGTCGTTGCGCTGTGCTTCCGGAGAAGGCTGCGGAGCGCGGCGTTGACGCGCGCCTCGCCGACGTACTCGCGTAAGGCATGCATCGCGAACGGGCCCTTGCGGTAGGCGAGGAACGTGTCGGTCGCGCGCAGCAGCGGGACGCCGGCGCGGGCGCGGGGGCTCAGGTACATCTCGCGCATCATCCCCAGCAAGCGGCGCAGGTGCTCGGGGCCGTACGTCTTTTCCACCACGCCGAACGCGGAGTACCACGACAGGCTCTCGGTGAGCAGCGGGCCGCCCTCGACCGAGGCGGGCTCCAGCTGGTTGCCCCACCACTGGTGCGCCACCTCGTGCGCCGTCACCGCGAAGGGGAAGTCGATGCGGCGCGGGTCCTCGTCCGGGCGGAAGAGCGAGAACTCCTCCTTGTACCAGATGTTGACGGGCGCGCCGTGCAGCGAGACCCCCGTGCCTGGGTACTCGATCAGGCGCATCTGTCCGTGCGGGTGCGGGCCGAGCTCGTTCGTGAAGTAGTCCAGCGACGCGCGCACGCCACGGACCATGCGGTCCGGGTTCCAGGCGTGGCCGGGATGGTGGAATATCTGGATGTGGACGGGCCGCCCCGCGCCCGCCGGCGGATTCCACCGCGCCTCCCGCACCGCGTACTTTGCGGAGAAGACGGCATAGTCGTTCCGGATGGGGACGTCGGTGGCGTAGTGGAAGTAGCGGCGGCCTCCTTTCGCTCACGTGCGCCGCAGCGCGCCGGGAGCGAGGGCGAGCTGGCCGTCGTCCGTGCCCACGACGGCTTCGAAGGCGATGCGCCCGTCCACTTCTCGCAGCGCGGGCGTGTCGGTCAGCGGGCGAAAGGCGGGGCGCGGGGGGAGGCCGTACGCTCGACGCTGGCCGGCGCCGCTGATCTCGCGGGCGGACTGGTAGCCGATGGCGGGGAGCCACTTCGGCGGCTCGAAAAAGGTGCCGTTCGCCACGACGGAGGGATCGGCGCCGCCGTTGGTGAAGCCGCGCGGCCGGAAGCGCACGTCGAAGGCGAGGCCCAGCGAGTCGCCCGGCTGGAGCGGCCGCGCGAGGACGTAGATGCCGTAGCCGAGCTTCGCGTCGGCGAGCACGCGCGTGGCGGGGCGGTCGAAGCGGATCGCACCGGTCTCCACGTCGCGGTCGGCGGCGACGTGGATGGAATCGATGGCGGCGGCGGTCGCGTTCACCACGCGGTAGCTGCCGCGGATCTCGGCCGTGCCGCGCGAGGGATGGATCTCGACGTGCAGCCCGACCCCGGTGAGGCGCGGTTGCGGGATGCCGGCGAAGCGGCTGTAGCGTCGCTCGTAGGCCACGCGCTCCGCCGTCCACCCGGCGGCGGTCTCGTACTCGTTGAGGACGTTGGTGTTGTAGAAGACGAAGCCGCCCAGCGCCAGGATCAGCGCCAGCGCCGCGGCGGCGGCCCCCGCTGCCGGGCGGGTGAAGCGGCGGCGCGCGAGCTGGAGCCGCCATCCCGGGCCGCGCTCCCTGCCGCGCACCCAGAGCAGCTTCGCCACGACGGCCAGCAGGAGCGCCCACGCAGCCCAGTACAGCTTGAACCAGAGCCACGGCCCCCCGGCCGGCGAGGGAGGATGATCCGGATGATCGACCGACACGCCGTACAGGCCTCGGTTCGCTCGGGCCTCTCCACGGATGAGATCGCGCAGCAGATGGGCATCTACGACGCGCTCTGTGCAGCGGATCGCGAAGGAGCCGCCGTCGAAGAGCCGGACGACGCGGGAGCCCGGCGCGCCCCGCCGCGTCGGACGTCCACCGGTCCCCGAACAGGTCGCGCAGCGGACGCGGGAGCCGGTCGCAGAGGACCCGCAGGCGCCGCCGCTGGAGGTGTCGCGGCAGCTCCGGGAGGAGGGTGTCACGCTGGGCGAGAGCACGTTTTACCGCGTCTTCCGCGCCGAGCTGAGGTCAGAGAATCGAACCGGAGGGTCGGGAAATGGCTGAGCGCCGCGAGCACCGGACCCGGCGCTGCTCGGGGAGACGTATGCGGGCGAGCCGGAACGGCTGGAGCAGCGCGATCTCGACTTGTACGAGCTCCTCTTCGAGGGGCTCAAGGAAGAGCCTCCCTACCTCAGCGGATCGATGTGGCAATGTGATCGAGGAGGGGCTGGAGCGGGAGCTATCCGTTCAGGTTTACATGATTGACTGGTTGCCGTGACGCTCCTTCTCGCAACAGGGGTCGTTATCGCCCCAGGGGTGGCCATTCCGATCGAGAGCCTGCTCCGCTTCCTCGACGCCCACTGGCAGTACCGGGCCTCTCGACCTCGTGCTGGCCTCCTCGATGACTGCTGCTGTGCTCGGGGTTGCGGGCCGGGACCGATCGAGTGCAACGCCGACCGCAGGAGCGCGCGAGCCTTGCCCCCCCGCCTCGCGCCAGCTGGCGAAGCGCTCCTGCACGATGAGGCGATAATCAGGAGCGGTCAGGAGGTGACGGCGAGGGCGGAATCGGTTGCAGATGCGAGGGGAACGCCGAGAGGAACCCATGCGCTGAGATAGGGCAGCGGAAGCGGCCCACCCTGCGTTGTCGTACGCGGGTGGGCTGATGTACTAACCACCTCCTATAAGCTCGGGGAGGGTACCCAGGATGAGGAGATGTGCTTGACTGTATCCGGCAACTGTAATATACTGCTGTAGGACCCCCGCCGGGGGTCGATCGCCTTTGCGGTTGCGAGAGGGATATGCGAGTTCCCCGGTTGGCGCTGCCATCTGTCATCGCGCTGTGCACGCCGTTGGCTGCGCAATCTGGCCCTTCGCTTGCTACGACAGTGGCGTTCGCGCAGGTGAACGTTGTCCCGATGAGCAGCGACACGGTCCTGAGGGACGTGACTGTACTCATCGAGAATGGACGAATCGTTCAGGTCGGCCGCATCTCCGCGCGATCGATCCCGCGGGGTGCGAGAATCATCAATGGCCAGGGGCGCTGGCTCGCCCCAGGCTTAGTCGATGCGCACGCCCATCTCGCGGTCACGATCGGTGGTCCACCGGAAGGGCGTGCGGCGTGGCAGCGGATCAACGAACGGCTGCTGTTGATCGGTCTTGCCCAGGGCGTTACCAGCGTCGTTGAACTGGGAGGGATCGGGCTCAGTCCTGATCCGTATCGGGTTCTCCTGGAACTGCGGCAGGAGATCGCTGGGGGGCGCCGGCAAGGTCCCACACTGTACCTCTCGAGTCCTAAGGCGAACGACTCCACGCTCACGCGGCAGCAGGGAGCGCTCCTGGTCGACAGCGCACACGCGGCTGGTTACGATCTGATCAAGGTCTACAATGCGCTCTCAAGGGAGGGCTACCGCGGCATCATGCAGCGCGCCCAGCACCACGAGATCCCGGTGGTCGGACACGTTGTGCGCGCGCTGGGCCTCGAGGGCACGCTCGGGAGCGGCCAGCGCGGTATCGCTCACCTGGAGGAAATTCCGTATACGTACTTCGGCTATCGTGTCTCCGACACTCTGCAAGTGCCTGCGCGGGTGCTGGATCCGGCTGCGATTCCGTACCTCACGCGGATCATAAAGGATTCGGGCGTGTGGGTCACGCCAACGCTCGTCGCATTCGAGACGGTGCTCGCGCAGGTCGAAAACCTCGATTCGGTG
>JAUJMI010000185.1 GCA_030446945.1 Longimicrobium sp.
CGGGCGCCGGCTCGGGCAAGACGCGCACGCTGGTCTTCCGCATCGCGCACCTGCTGCGGACGGGGGTGGACCCGCGCAGCATCCTGGCCGTCACCTTTACGAACAAGGCCGCGCTGGAGATGCGGGAGCGCGTGGCCAAGCTGGTGGGCAAGGAGGCCAAGGGCGTCCTCCTCTCCACCTTCCACTCGCTGGGCGCGCGCCTCCTGCGCGACCACGGCACGCGCATCGGGCTCCCCAAGGACTTCGCCATCTACCCCACCGGCGACCAGGCGCAGATCGTCAAGCGCATCATCGCCGAGGAGGTCCACGTCGTCGCCAGCGCGGGCGAGGACACGTACGACGCGAAGAAGATCCTCTTCCAGATCGGCGACTGGAAGAACCGCATGGTGGACCCCGCCGCCGCGGCGCGCGAGGTTTCGGAAGGGATGATCAGGGGGAACCGCACGGACGACTACGCCGTGCTCGCCGCCGCCGTCTACCCGCGCTATGAGGCGTCGCTGCGCGCGGCCGGCGCCTGCGACTTCGACGACCTGCTTCTGCTCCCGGTGAAGCTGCTGCGCGACGACGCCGAGGTGCGCGAGCGGTGCTGGAAGCGGTGGCGCTACCTGATGATCGACGAGTACCAGGACACCAACGGGGCGCAGCTGGAGATGGCGCGCCTCCTGGCCGGCCCCCTCAAGAACCTGTGCGTGGTGGGCGACGACGACCAGTCCATCTACGCCTGGCGCGGCGCCGACGTGAGGAACATCCTCGACTTCGAGCGCCAGTTCCCGGGGTGCAAAGTCGTCATCATGGAGGAGAACTACCGCTCCACGCAGCGCATCCTGGATGCGGCGAACGGCGTCATCGCCAACAACACCACGCGCAAGGCCAAGCGGCTGCGCACCGGCAACGGCCCGGGCCCCAAGGTGGACCTGTGGGAGTTCACCGAGGCCGCGCGCCCGGCCGAGGAGCTGGAGGCGGAGATGGTGGCGCGCGAGATCGGGGTGCGGCGCTGGCACGAGCAGCTCAAGTGGGCCGACTTCGCCGTCCTCTACCGCACCAACCTGCAGGCCAAGCCCGTCGAGGAAGCGCTGCGCGTGGCCAACATCCCGTACCGGGTGATCGGCGGGCAGAGCTACTTCGACCGCAAGGAGGTGGCGGACGCGGTGGCGTACCTGCGCGTCATCATCAACCCGGCCGACGAGGTCTCGCTGCGCCGCATCGTCAACTATCCCACGCGAGGCATCGGGCGCACCACGCTGATGAAGCTGTTGGAGGACGCGCGCGACGCCCGCCGCTCGCTATGGGAGACCATGCGGCGGGTGGAAGAGGTGGCGGCGGTGAGCCGGGCCCAGCGCGAGCCGGTGAAGCACTTCGTGGAGACGATCGAGGAGCTCCAGCTGGAGTACCGCGCCACCGAGGCCGCCATCGCCGCCGGGCAGGTGGAGGAGCGCACCCTCTGCGGATTCGCCAGGGAAGCGGTCAAGCGCCTGCGCCTGGAGGAGGCCGTGCGCGCCGACAACGCCAGGAGCGAGCGCGCCGCCGAGGTGCGCGTCGACATCCTGCGCGACTTCATCGCCTCCATCGGCAGCTACGAGGAGCGCACCTGGACCGCGCAGCCCCTCCCCGACGAGGAGGACGACTGGAACCCGCCCGCCCTTCGGGACTTCCTGGAGCGCATCTCGCTCTCCGAGGACGACGACAGAAAGGACAAGGAGGACGACGAGCCGGACCGCGCCACGCTGATGTCGATGCACGCGGCCAAGGGGCTGGAGTTCACCCACGTCTTCATCATCGGCCTGGAGGAGGACATCCTCCCCCACTCGCGCAGCGTGCAGGCCGTGACGGAGGAGAACGGGATCGACCCGATCGCCGAGGAGCGGCGCCTCTTCTACGTGGGGATCACGAGGGCGCGGCACCGCCTGACCCTTTCCGGCTGCGCCACGCGCCAGCAGCGGGGCGGCTCCATCCCCCGCCAGCCCTCGCGCTTCCTCAAGGAGATCCCCGTGGACCTCATCGAGCACCGCTCCGGCCAGTCGCGCACCTCCCTGGCCCCCGACGAGGCCAAAGAGATGAAGGAGAACTTCTTTGCTCGGATGAAGGAGATGCTGGCGCAGGGTGGCTGAGGCGGGGCCCGGCGGTTGAAACCACTGCAACAACCGCGGGAAGCCTGCCTTCGCAGGCTCCGGGGAGCGGGACCGGTGGGGGAGGCGGGCACCGCGGCCGTTCACCGCCGGCTGAAGCCCCCGGCTGAAACCACGGGAAGGCGGCTGAAGCCGGCTCGAGAACCGTGGTACGCGGTCGAAGCCGATTTCCTGAGCGGAGCGCGGACCCGAGCTCTCCTCCACACCACCCTGTGGCGCGGACCGAAGGCGACGGGCTCTGCCCCGAGCCCCGCAACCTCCAATGTTGGATGCCAGCTTCGGCGCCTCGCCAAGGTACGGCGCGCCACGCGGGGCTGCCCCTACGGGGCTCCAGGGGAGAGGAAGCGTGAGCTGAATCCCGCCTCTACGATCGATCCCGCCCGCGAGTCGGCGCAGGTGGGCGCAGGCGGACTTTGTGCTGTTGTTGCCGCGAGTTCACCCGCCCCAGACCCAGCCACCACCCCCATGCCCAACCTGACCATCTCACGAGGGCCCGCGAGCGAGGCCGATCTCAACACGGTGTTCGAGGGGTTGCGGGCGCACAACGCCGCGCGGGTGGGTGACCCCGGCTACTCGCCGCTCCACGTCCTGCTGCGCGACGGCGGCGGCGAGGTGCGGGGCGGGCTGGCGGGGGACGTGTTCTTGGGCTGGCTCTTCGTGCGCTACCTGTGGGTGGCCGAGGAGCACCGCGGCGGCGGTTATGGCGAGCGCCTGCTGCGCGAGGCCGAGGACGAGGCGCAATCGCGCGGCTGCCACGCCATCTGGCTCGACACCTTCAGCTTCCAGGCTCCCGGCTTTTACCGCCGCCTCGGCTTCCGGGAGTTCGGCCGCCTCGATGATTACCCCGCCGGCCACACGCGCCACTTCCTCTGGAAACCGATCCAGGGCTGAGGAGCTCCTCCCGCCCTTTCCTCTGTCGCTCCGTGTCTCCATGTGAACCACGCAGTTGCGGTCCTCTCCGCGCCTCCGTGTGAGACCCGCCGTTCCGCACGATTACGGAGAAATGCAGCCGCCCAGACGAATCGCGGCCCGTACCGGGTGAGGTGCGGGCCGCGATCCGTCGTCCAACCAGTACGGTCAGGCGCGGGCCAGGCGCAGCTGCACGGCGCGGGCGATGGCCCCCTCCAGCTCGCCGGTGCTGCTGCACGCAACCGCGCCGCTCGTCTCGGCGGCGACGTACGCACCCTTCACCAGCGTGCGCACGCGGCTCTTCTCCCCGTGCGGAATGACCATGGTGAGAACCGACAGGCGCACCGGGAAGGCGTTCGCCGCCGGACCGCGCAGCCCGGTCTGCCCGCAGTCCAGGTAAGTGGAGATCTCCGCCCGGCCCAGCTTGCCGCGGGCAGAGAAGTTGGCGTTCCCCGTGGTGCGGTTCGGCGGGTCAATGGTGCCCACCGTCATCCCCAGGTCCGTGTACGCCTCGCCCAGCACGCCGAAGACGTTGTCCGCGCTCGCCTGTACTTCCACCTCGCGGGCGCCGCTGAACGAGGTGGTGGTGATCGGGAGCACCGTGGTCCCCCCGGAGGCGTTCACTGTGGTGATCATCTGCGTGTTGCGCGTCACCTCCTCGCGCGGTGCGGCCGGGGCTTCGGCCTCCCGGGGCGCGGTGGCACAGGCCGACAGCGCCAGGAGCAGCGCGGCGGACAGAGAAGTACGGGTCATGGGCGTCTCCGGTGGGTGGGTACTGCGTGGTCCGCGGGCGCCGGCGTGGAGCCCGCACGGAGCTACCGTGGAGGGCCGGGGTGTCGCAGCGCGTCCAGCAGCGCGGCGACGTCCGCGGGAACGGGAGCTTCCAGCATCATGGCGTTGCGCGTGGCCGGGTGCACGAACGAGAGCCGGAGCGCATGGAGTGCCTGCCTACGGATCAGCGCGGGTGCGGCCCCGCCGTACGCGCGGTCGCCCAGCACCGGGTGCCCCAGGTGCGCCATGTGCACGCGAATCTGGTGCGTACGCCCCGTGTCCAGCTCCAGCTCCAGCAGCGTGGCGCCGGAGAAGCGCTCGCGCACGCGGAAGCGGGTCCGCGCGGGCTCGCCGCCGGGGCGCACCGCGCGCAGGCTGGGGTTGCGCGGGTGGCGGCCGATGGGAGCCTCGGCGGTCCCCTCGTCCTCCCCCACCACGCCACGCACCACCGCAAGATATTCGCGCCGCAGGGTGCGTTCGCGCAACTGCCTGTCCAGGTGCTGGTGCGCGAAGGCGCTCTTCGCCACCAGGAGGAGCCCCGACGTATCGCGGTCGATGCGGTGCACGGGGCGCGCCCGCGCGTCAATCTGCTGCGCCTGGAAGTGGTGCGCGATCCCGTGCGAGAGCGTCCTGGTGTGCTCGGGGGAGGTGGGGTGGACGAGCAGGAAGGGCGGCTTGTTGAGCACCAGCACGTCGCGGTCCTCGTGAACCACGTCCAGCTCCATCTCCACCGGTTCCACACCCGCCGCCTCGCGCTCGCCCAGCTTTGCCGCCACCACGTCGCCCGGGCGCACCGCACGCGCCAGGTACGCGGTTTTGCGGTTCACCAGCACCCCCTTCGCGCGGGTCAGCCGCTGGATCATCCGCCGCGAGATCCCCATCGGCCCGGTGAGGATCTCCTGCACCGTGCGCCCGGCCTCCTCCTCGCACACCGTGTGCTGCGCCCACCGGCGGGGCGGCGCGGACTTTGGTTCGCCATTCATATCTGGAACAGCAGATTGCGGTTCGCGGTTGCCGATCACGACCGCCCCGCACCGGCCAGGACCGCGGCGACGGTCTCGTCGGCCACGGGGGCGCCCCAGCGGCCGTCGCGCACGGCGGGGGTGCCCACGCCCTCGATCAGCGCGTACTCCACCCGCCCGTCACGCGACTTCTTGTCGCCGCGCGTCCAGCCGATCACGTCGGCCGCGGCGTACTCCAGCGGGAGCGATGCGGGGAGGCCCAGACGGGTGAGGACGCGCCGGAGCCGCGCCGCGGTGCCCGCCGCCGTCACCCCGATCCGCTCCCCCAGCCGCGCCTCCTCCACCATCCCGATCGCCACCGCCTCGCCGTGCAGCAGCGTGTAGCCGGAGAGCGACTCCACCGCGTGCCCCAGCGTGTGGCCGAAGTTGAGGAGCTTGCGCGGCCCCGCCTCGCGCACGTCGCGCTTCACGATCTCGGCCTTGATCTCCACCGAGCGCACGATCATCCGGCAGAGCGCCTCCGGGTCGCCCCCCAGCAGCTTGTGCGCGGACTGCTCGATCCAGTCCAGGTACTCCGGGTCGGCGATGGCGCCGTGCTTCACCGCCTCGGCCATCCCGGCGCGCAGGTGCTCGGGGGGGAGGGTGCGCAGCAGGTCGGGGTCGATCACCACGCAGCGCGGCTGGTGGAAGGCCCCCACCATGTTCTTCCCCGCCGGCGTGTCCACCCCCGTCTTGCCCCCCACCGACGAGTCGATCATCGCCAGCAGCGAAGTGGGGAGCTGCACCAGGGTGAGGCCGCGCATGTAGGTGGCCGCAACGAAGCCGCCCAGGTCCCCCGGCACCCCGCCGCCAAAGGCCACCACCGCCGCGTCGCGCCCCAGCCCGGCTTCCATCATGGCGTCGGACACCAGCGCCCACGTCTCGCGCGTCTTGCGCGCCTCGCCCGCGGTGAAGGCGAAGACGTCCGCGCGATAGCCGGCCGCGTGCAGCATCCGCGAAAGGCGCACGGCGTAAAGCTCCGCCACCCGGTCGTCCGTCACCACCGCGTAGCGCTGCGCGGGGCAGAAATTGGAGAGGATGGCGCCGATGGAGCCAAAGATCCCCGCCCCCACCAGGACCTCGTAACCGGAGGCGGGGCTTTCCGATGAAGAAACAGCGATTCTCTGCTTGATGCTCATGCCGTCGTCTCCGCTCGCTGGAGGGTACGGCGGTCAAGCCCCACCCCCAGCACCGTTTCGTCCGCGATCCACCGGACCAGTTCCTTCATCCCGCCGCCGGCCACACGGCGCATCTGGTGCGCGGCGCACCCGCGGTCCAGCAGATCGCCCACGCGAGCCAGGTCGGCCCCGTCGCCCAGGCGCTCCGCGTGGGCAGAGAGGCGGTCCACCAGCCGCTCGATCGCCGCGCGTGCCGGCTCCGCCCGCGGCGTGCGCGACCAGAGGTCCACGAATTCCGCCCCGGTGCCGTCGCGCGAGGCGCGCCACGAGTTCTCCCCCAACAGCGCCTGCAGCACCGGCGCGGGAAGGTGCGGCTCCACCAGCGCCCCGTCCACCACCCCCGCCACGATCGCGCGCGCCAGCGCGGCGGCAGCCACGGCGTCGTCCAGCCGCGGCGTCACGTCGGTCACGCGGAACTCGACCGTGGGGTACCTGTGGTGCGGGCGCAGCTCCCAGTACAGCCGCCCCGGCGCGTCGATGCACGCCGTCTCCGTCAGCCAGCGGGTGAGGAGCTCCATCTCCTCGCGACCCTCCAGCCGCGGGGGCGGGCCGGAGCGGGGCCAGCGGCGCCAGATCAGTGAGCGGAACGAGGCGTACCCCGTGTCGCGCCCGTCGTAAAAGGGCGAGCTCGCCGTCAGCGCCAGCAGGCAGGGGAGGTAGAGGCGGGCCACGTTGGCCACCCGCACCCGGTCCACCCTATCGGGCACCCCCACGTGCACGTGCATCCCGAAGATGGCCTGCGTCTCGGCCAGAGCGCGGTACTCGGCGCGGATCTCCTGGTACACGGGCGCGGCGGTGAAGGCGTACCCTTCCGCCGGGCTGAAGGGGTGCACCCCCGCCGCGGCGATCCTTACCCCCGCCGCCTCCGCCGCCACCGCCGCTTGGAAGCGGAGGCGCGACAGGTCGTCACGCACGCAGCTCGTCCCCTCGCACACCCGCGTCTCCACCTCCACCGTGTGCTGCTGCATCTCCGGCTTCACGTCCCGCGACCAGTCCGCGGCGATCACGTAGCGGGCGCGCCCGCGCAGCTCCCCTGACTCGGGGTCCACCAGCTGGTACTCCTCCTCCACCCCCACTGTGATCTCTTCGGGGGATACGGCGCGTGTGGGCACGTCGGCGGTCCGGTTACAAGAGTTAGCGGTGCGCCCCCGCCACGGCAAGCGCCGGGAGGCCCGCTCAGCCAAACGCAGGGAGCGCGCCGAGCTTCTCGACGCGCTCCAATCGCCCCGCCGCGGCGAGTAGCTCCCGCGCCGTCTTCCCCAGCACGGGATGCCGCCAC
>JAUJMI010000186.1 GCA_030446945.1 Longimicrobium sp.
GCCCGCTCGAACCACCCGAAGACCGCTGACGCGGTCTCGCGAGCCGCAGCCAGTCCGCGGACGCGGACTTTGTGCTGCCGCGAGTTCACTCGCCCCGGCGAGCTCTTGCCCTGCCCCCACCCTGGCCGAAGAGGAGCGCCCCGACATCGCAAAGACGGCTGGGGCGCTCATCGTGTTACAGTACAAGCCTTGTACAGACACGGTGCAGCGCATTAAGCTGCAAATCCGCGCGCGGGTGCCACCCCCCCTAGAGGTGTACGTGAAGCAACTGAGAGCGCTGCTCCCCTACCTCCGCCGCTACCGCGGGCCGATCGCGTGGGGGATGGTGATGGTGGTGGCGGCGAACGCGCTGAGCGTGCTGAGCCTGGAGTGCGTCAAGTGGGGGATCGACGCGCTCGCGGTGCCCGGGACCACGCGGATGACGATCTTCCGCTACGCCGCGCTCTCGCTGGGGGTGGCGGTGCTGGCCGGCGCGGCGCGCTACGGGATGCGCGAGATCCTCAACGGCGTGTCGCGCAAGGTGGAGCTGGACCTGCGCAACGACTTCTTCGAGCGGCTGCTGCGGCTGGATGCCGGCTTCTACGCGCGGCACCCCACGGGCGACATCATGAGCCGCGCCACCAGCGACATCGCGGCGGTGCGCCAGGTGGCCGGGCCGGCCTACATGTACCTCGCCAGCACCATCGTCTTCGCCGTCTTCGCGCTCACGCGCATGGTGTGGATTGACGCCTGGATGACGGCCACCACGCTGGTGCCCATCCTCCTCCTGCCGCCGGTCACCATCTGGTTCGGCAAGGTGATCCACGACCGCTTCGAGAAGATCCAGGAACAGCAGGGCCTCCTCTCCACGGTGGCGCAGGAGAACCTGGCGGGGCAGCGCATCGTCAAGGCGTACGGCCAGGAGGAGTACCAGAGCCGCCGCTTCCGCGACATCTCGAACGAGTACCTGCAGCGCAACGTGGAGCTGGCGCGCACCTCGGGGCTCTTCTACCCCTCGCTGGGGCTGCTCGGCGGGCTGGCGATGATGGTGGCGCTCTGGGCGGGCGGGCGGGCGATCATGGCGGGCGACATCACCAACGGCGACTTCGTGGTCTTCATCCTCTACCTGGGGATGCTGATCTGGCCGATGATCGCGCTCGGCTGGGTGGTGAACCTCTTCCAGCGCGGCGCCGCCTCCATGGGGCGCGTGTCGCGGATCCTGGACGCCGTCCCCGCCATCGGCGATGCGCCGGACGCCGCCGCGCCGGCGCGCGTGCGCGGGGAGATCGAGTTCCGCGGGGTGTCGTTTCGCTACCCCGGCACCGAGCGCGACGTCCTCCGCGGGGTCGACTTCCGCGTCCCGGCCGGCGCCACGGTGGCCATCGTGGGCCCCACCGGGAGCGGCAAGAGCACGCTGGTGCAGCTCCTGACGCGGACGTACGATCCCACCGAGGGCGAGGTGAGGGTGGATGGGGTTCCGGTGAGCCGCTGGCCGCTGGAGCGCCTGCGCGCCGAGGTGGCGGTGGTGCCGCAGGACACCTTCCTCTTCTCCACCACCATCGAGGACAACTTGGCGCTCGGCTTCCACGAGCCGGATGCGGAGCGGCGCGCCGAACGGGTGCGCTCGGCTGCCCGCGTGGCCCGGCTGCACGACACCGTCGCCTCCTTTCCGGCCGGCTACGACACCCTGCTCGGGGAGCGCGGGATCAACCTCTCCGGCGGGCAGAAGCAGCGCGCGGCCCTCGCCCGCGCCATCGCGCGGAAGGCGCGGGTGCTGGTGCTGGACGACGCGCTCTCCGCCGTGGACACGCACACCGAATATGAGATCCTGGAAGGGCTGAGCGGCATACTGGAAGAGCGCACCTCGATCGTCGTCAGCCACCGCGTGACGGCGGTGATGCACGCGGAGCTGATCCTGGTGCTGGACGGTGGCAGGGTCGCCGAGCAGGGGACGCACACCGAGCTGCTGCAGCGGGGCGGCGTGTACGCGGGGCTCCAGCGGCGGCAGCTGCTGGCGGAGGATCTGGACGGGGGCGATCTCCTTGCCGCCGCTTCGCGGGAGGCCTAGATTGAGGGTCTACAAACGTTCCACTTCCGGGCGGGCATGAACGATCTCCGGCTTTCCATCCAGGGGGACAAGGAGGCGGCGCGGCTGCGCGACGTGCTGGCCCGCGAAGGGTTCCGCATCGTGGAGCCGCCGCGCGCCGGGCCGCCGCATGACCTCGTCCTGGAGTCGGACGGCGAGGCCGCGCCCCGTGGCTCCGGGCAGCGCATCGAGGAGCTGGAGCGGCTCGTGCTGGAGCTCCGCAACCTGGACGTGGCCAAGAGCCAGTTCCTCACCAACGTCTCGCACGAGCTGCGCACCCCGCTCACCGCCATCGTCACCTACGGCGAGATCCTGCGCGACGGGCTGCTGGGGGAGCTCTCCACGCGGCAGACGGACGCCATCGAGTCGATGATCGGCGCCTGCCGGCAGCTGCTGGGGATGATCGAGGAGATCCTCACTTACGCCCGCACCAACGCGCAGGCCATCACGCTGCAGACCACCGAGTTCCCGGTAGAGGAAGTGGTGCAGGGGGTGCACGGGATGAACGCCTCGCTCCTGGACCGCAAGAACCTGAACTTCGACGTGCGCGCCGAGCCGGGGCTGCCGCCGGTGCGGGCGGACAAGGACAAGGTGGCGCACGTGCTGGGGAACCTCATCGGCAACGCCATCAAGTTCACCCCGGAAGAGGGGCTGCTCGTGGTGGAGGCGCGCCGCGCCCCCGAGCGCCCGGACTGGGTGGAGATCGCCGTCACGGACACGGGGATCGGCATCGACCCGCAGTACCACGAGCTGATCTTCCAGGAGTTCGCGCAGGTGGACACCTCCCGCGCGCGCGCGCACCACGGCACGGGGCTGGGGCTGGCGATCGCGCGGCAGTTCGTGCAGCTGCACGGCGGCGACATCCGGGTGCAGAGCGAGCTGGGCCATGGGAGCCGCTTCTTCTTCACCCTGCCCAGCGCGGAGGCCGCCGTCGAGCCCGCGGGCAACGGCCGCCCGCCGGCGGAGGGGGGCGCTCCGTGATGCTCGCCTCGGTCCTGCTGGTGGAAGACAGCGAGCCGATCCGCACCGCCTTCACCATCCTCCTGGAAGAGACCGGCTACCGCGTGCACTCGGCCGAGGACGGCCACGAAGCCGTCCGCGCCGCCACCGAGCACGCGCCGGACCTGGTGCTCCTGGATATGGGCCTTCCCGGGATGGACGGCCTGGACGTGGTGCGCGCCCTCAAGTCCCAGCCCGCCACCGCCGAAATCCCGGTGATCGCCCTCACGGGGCGCGACGACGCGGGGAGCCGCCGGGCATGCATCGAGGCGGGGTGCGCGGAGTACATCCTGAAGCCGATCAACACGCACGCCCTCCTCCGCACCATCGAGCGCCACCTCCGCACCGCGCCCGAGAAATCGTAGGCCCTCTCCCCCAGCGTCGCTCCGCGACGCATCCCCCTCCCCCAAAGCTGCCTGGGGGAGGGGGTTTGCGTGCATCGGTTCGTGCCGCGCGGGGCGGTGCGGGGGCGGGTGGGCAGCCACGCGGTGCTGCCGTACGTTTTCGATGCGAAGGTCGTGGGTCTAGGCGGAGGCGAGGGCGGGCAGACACGCAGGTTACACGCAGGTCTGCCCCTGCGGGTGACGGTGCGATGAGCGGGCGTCGGGGTGGGGGAGAGGGCGGGCGCGATAAATCGCGCCCCTACGATATTCTATGCGACCCGCACCCGTCCCCTGCCGTTCCCCGGTCCCCGCAGTTCACATCCCCGACGGAAACGTATCCGCCGGCTCCCGGTCCTCGCGAGCTTCCATGTGCAGCGGCCGCAGCGCGGTGGAGCGGTCGATGTACAGCATGGCGTCGTAGCGGTACGGCATCACGGTGGAGACGTAGTTGCCCATCCGTTCCGCGTGCGGGTTGTAGACGACGCCGATGGCGCGGTGGCCGCGCGGGTCCAGGCCGGCCTCCGCCTCGTCCAGGTTCTCCACCATCACCAGTTTGTCGTGGGCGCCGGCGTCGTGGAAGATGCGCTCCCAGCTCCCCTCGCGCGCCTCGGGGACGGGCATGCGCTGCATGGGCGCGCCCCACTGCTGGCCCGCGATCACGGAACCGGCGTACGACGAGAAGCCGGCGATCACCACCTGCTCGCCCCACCGCTCGCGCGCGAGCTGCCCCACGTTGACCATCCCGGCGCGCGCCATATCGGTCGCGCGGGCGTCGCCCACGTGCGTGTTGTGCTCCCAGACGATCGCCTTGGAGCCGGGGCCGTGGTGCTCCAGCAGGCGCTCCAGCGTCTCGATCATGTGGGTGTCGCGCACGTTCCACGACGCCGCGCCGCCGCGCACCATGGTGCGGTAGTAGCGCTCGGCGTTCAGCGCCACCAGCGCGTTCTGCTCGGCGTTGAAGAAGGCCTCGCGCCCCTCCTCCTTGTAGTCCGGACCCTTTGCCCGCATCTCGCGGAGGATCTGCACTACCTCGTCCTCGCAGTCCGTGGGGACGAGGGCGGTCGCCATGGCGTACTCCTGCACGTCCTGCGCGTAGGGATCGAAGCAGCCGTACGAGCGGCGCGCGCGTTCCGCGATTTGCGGGTCCACCCGCTCCAGGTAGCGGGTGACGACGTCCATCGAGTCCCACAGCGAGTACACGTCGAGGCCGTAGAAGCCGACACGCCGCTCTTCGGGGACGTTGGCGTTGTGGGAGCGCATCCATTCCGCCAGCGCCACCACCTCCTCGTTCGCCCACATCCAGGTGGGCCAGCGGGAGAAGGCGTGCAGCACCTCGCGCGCAGTGGCGCCGCCGGCGGGGAGACCCCTGGCGTAGCGGTTGACCAGGTAGCAGTCCGGCCAGTCGCCCTCGACGGCGATGAAGTGGAAGCCCTTCTCCTCCACCAGGCGGCGGCTGATGCGGTGGCGCCAGGTGTAGAACTCCGAGGTGCCGTGCGATGCCTCGCCCAGCAGCACGACGCGCGCGTCGTCGATGCGCTCCATCAGCGGGTCCAGATCCGCGTCGGCGCGGAGCGGCAGCGCGTTGCGCCCCACTGCGTCGACCAGAGCCTGCGTGGACATTCGTTCTCGCTCCTCGACCGGGTTCGCGGCTGAAAACGGGGCCCGGGTGCGCAGGTTCTACGCCCGGAGCCGCACAGCCACTCCCTCGTCGCCGCGCAGTCCTACGGCGCCGCTCACGGCCCGCCCGTCCGCGTCCGGGTGCGTGGAGACGGCGATCTCGCCCGACCACTCGCCCGCCAGGCGCGCGGGCGCGGGGCCCAGGTTGAGCGCCACCAGGAACCGCGCGCCACCCTCCGCACGGAGGTACGCCAGCACGTCCCCTTCCGCCTCCACCGGCGTCCAGCCGCCCAGGGAGAGCGCGGGCTCGGCGCGGCGCAGGGCGATCAGGCGGCGGTGGAGGGAGAGGAGCGATGCCGGAGCGTCGCGCTGGGCCTCGACGTTCGTACGCGCGAAGTCACCCAGCGGCAGCCACGGCTCCCCCATCGTGAAGCCGGCGCCCGGAGATGCGTCCCACTGCATGGGGGTGCGCTCCGGGTCGCGGCCCAGCCCCTGGCCGGGGAGGTTCTTCTCCCACGGGTCCTGCACGAGCTCGGGCGGGATGGGCACGTCGCGCATCCCGATCTCGTCGCCGTAGTACAGCGTGGGGGTGCCGCGCAGGGTGAGGAGGAGCATCGCCGCGACGCGCGCCTGCGCCGAGCCCACGCGGCTGGCGATGCGGTGCCGGTCGTGGTTGCCCAGGACCCAGTTCGGCCACCCGCCGGACGGCAGGAGCGCCTCGTAGCGCCGGATGGCCGCGTCGATGGTGCGCGCGTCCCACGGCAGCTTGATGAGCTGGAAGTTGTATGGAAAGTGGCAGCCGCCACCGTCGCGCCCGTAGTACGGCATCAGCCGTTCGATGGCGTTGTAGATCTCGCCGATCAGCACGCGGTTGGGATACGCGTCGGTCACGCGGCGCATGCGGGCGATCACGTCGTGCACCTCCGGCCGATCGCCGGAGAGGATGCGCAGGTAGGCGTCGTACGGGTCGTCATCCCCCGGGCGGTAGTCGGGGTTGGGCGGGTCGTCGCGCAGCGCCTCGTCCTTGATCACCTTTTGCACCGCGTCCACGCGCACGCCGTCCACGCCGCGCTCCATCCAGAAGCGGATCACCTCCAGCATCTCCGCTTCCACGCGCGGGTTGCGCCAGTTGAGGTCCGGCTGCTCGCGCAAAAAGGAGTGCAGGTAGTACTGCCCCGTGGCCTCGTCCAGCGTCCACGCGCTCCCGCCGAACGCGCTCTGCCAGTTGTTGGGCACGCCGCCGTCCGGCGCGGGATCGCGCCAGATGTACCAGTCGCGCCTGGGATCGTCGCGCGTGCGGCGCGCCTCGGCGAACCACGGGTGCTGGTCCGAGGTGTGGTTGGGGATGTAGTCGAGGATCACGCGCAGCCCGCGCACGTGCGCCGCCGCCACCAGCGCGTCGAAGTCGTCCAGAGTCCCGAAGCGGGGATCGACGCCGCGATGGTCCGTCACGTCGTAGCCGAAGTCCACCATCGGGGAGGGGTAGAAGGGCGAGATCCACGTCGCGTCCACCCCGAGCCAGGCCAGGTACTCGAGCCGGGCCTCGATCCCGCGCAGGTCCCCCACCCCGTCACCGTCGGTGTCCTGGTAGGAGCGCGGGTAGATCTGGTAGATGACGCCGTGCTTCCACCACGGATGCTCCCCGCTCCCCTGCACCCCCGTCCCCGCGGACTCCTGCGGATCGCCGCCGGCGCCGTCCATCCGTCCGTCCCGCACATCGCCCTCCCGTTCTGCGTGAAGGGTGGAGCGGGGGCAACCCGCGTGCCGTCGCGGGCGTGGCGGGCGGCCTGGCACGGAAGCCGCAACTGCCACCGCCCGCGATTTCCCGGCGCGGCGCCGGGAACGCGGCGGCCCCGATCCGGAGGTGACGATGGCGAAGTGCGAGGTGTGCGGGAACGACTACTACCTGGCGTTCGAGGTGATCGCCGCGGGCAACCGCCATGTCTTCGACTCGTTCGAATGCGCCATCCACCGCCTGGCCCCGGTGTGCGCCCACTGCGGCGTCAAGGTGATCGGCCACGGCGTGGACGCCAACAACGACATCTATTGCTGCGCCCACTGCGCCCGCCAGCACGGCGCCGCGGATGTGGTGGACCACTCGAGCACCAGCGATTTGCCGGGCGCGGATGCGGAAATTGGGATTAGGGATTAGGGAGTAGGGAATAGGGATTAGGACTAGGGCTTAGGAC
>JAUJMI010000187.1 GCA_030446945.1 Longimicrobium sp.
CCAGCTCGTCTTTGATGCGCTCCACCTCGCCCCGGCGGCGGACGTCCAGCCGGAGCTGGATCTCGGTGACCACGCTGGTGGCCAGGTCGGCCAGCACGCGCTGATCGCGCTCCGTCCAGCGGCGCGGGGTGAAGTCGGCCACGCACAGCGTCCCCAGCGCGTGCCTTCCCGCCACCGTCAGCGGGATGCCGAGGTACGACTGCAGGTTCCACTCCGTGAAGAAGGGGCTCTGGGAAGAAGCGCGATCCCGGCTGGCGTCCTCGATCACGAGCGGCGCACCCGTGGCGACCGACCACTTGCAGCACGAACCGGCCAGCGGCGCCTCCGGCCCGGCCCGCCAATCCGCCGGGGCGAAGCAGCTCTTGGCGAACTGGCGGCGGTCGTCCAGCAGGTTGACCAGGGCCAGCGGAGCGTCCAGGAACTCGGCGGCCAGACGTGTGATCCGGTCGAACGATTCTTCGGAGACGGTGTCCAGGAGCCCGGCGGCGTCCAGCTCGACCAGCCGCGCGGGATCGTAAAGGGTGTGGAGCGGGTCTGCGGAGATCATCTAGGTACGTGTGCGCGAGCACAAAGTCCGCCTTCCCGTGCTTCCAGCCGGGGGCTTCAGCCCCCGATGCCGGGATTCAGCCCCCGGCCAGGCGAACCCCATGTCACCCTTGGCCTGCCGGGACCTACCCCTCTTTTCGACCCGTAAGACGCCCCGAACCGCCGCTGAGCGCCTCCCATCGGCCGGTGATTACGCCCTCGCGGATGGCGATGCGGATGTTCAACGGAGAACGCTGCGTCACGACGAAACTAGCGTTCAGGGGCCGCCCTGACTCCGGATGCCACAGAATGGAGAAACCGTCGCCAGTCCTCTGGATCTGGAGGCGGACGGAGTTCCGAAGAACCTGTCCTTGCGCGTGCCAGTCGATGGAATCACTCCCAACGAACGTCGAGTCCGGAACAGCTGTCGCGGAAACTTGCTCGAGCGGGACAGAGCCGGGTTCAAGCACCACCGTGATGGGGTACCCGGCGGCGTCGATGCTGATCGTAGTGTCGGCGGGTTGGTAGCCGATTCGTGTCACCTGGAGACGGACGCTTCCTGTGCTCAGCCCGTCGATTCGCGCCTGAGCGGCCGAGTCGCGGACCCGGCTTGTCCGGTTCCGGACCTGCTCTCGCATGTATGTCCGAACAGAGCCCGTGGAAGGGTCGTGAGGGGGATTCCGTATTCCTCCCGGAGGAACCCCCTGCAGCCCGAACCGCCCTTTGCCATGGGTGATGCACCAGCCGCGAATCCGATGAGGACTCCGCTAGCTGTACAGACGAAGGGCTTCGGCGCGCGATTGCGCGCGGCTTGCGGAACACGCGATCGCCGCCTCAGCCGCCGCTCACCGTCGCACTCTCGGCGCGCGACACATCCTCCACCTCGTCCGCCGGCGCGCGCCCGCGGCGCGTGAAACGCTTGTGGAACGCGCGCGCCTCCTCCAGGTCCGCGGGCGTGACGACGGTGGGGCCCAGTGCGGCGGCGCCGGCCAGGCCGATCTCGAACAGGTCGCGGGCGACGGAGGCCATGCGCGGGTCGCGTAGGCCCAGCCGCGCCGCGGGCTCCAGCAGCGAGGCGTCCGGAGCGCCCAGCAGGTCGCCCGCGGCCGCGGACGAGGGCCCGTGGTCGCACAGGCCCGCGAGGAGGAGCAAGGGGGCGGCGAACCACTCCGGATCTACCGCGTCGATGCAGCGCACCTCCGCGAACCCCTTGGGACGCACCTCGGGGAAGAGTGTGGTGAGGTGCGCCCGCCAGCCGTCCGGGGTGGCATCGCGCCAGTCGCGGAAAGGGAGCCAGGGACCATCCTCGCCGCCGCGCAGGATGGCGGGAGCGTCCAGGGCGAAGCGCAGGTACTCGTCCACGGGGTCGTGGCAGGGGAAGACGCCGGTGCGGCCGCCGTCCAGCTCGCGCCACACGCGCGCGCGGAAGCTCCTCCACCCGCTGTCGACCCCGCGGTACACGGGGGAGTGGGCGAAGATGGCGGTCAGGTAGGGCGCGGCGGCGTTCAGCAGGCGCCAGCGCGCCAGCGGGTCCGCGCCCCAGTCCACGCTCGGCTGGAAGGCGGCGGTCTGGCGCATCATCCGCACGCCGCCGGTGCCCAGCGCCTCCAGGAAGCCGGTAAGCGTGCGGTAGCGCTCCCCCGGAAGCAGCAGCGTGGTGTCCTCCACCCCGTTCACCGGATCGATCCCCAGCGAGAGCAGCTCGATCCCATGCTCCCGGGCGGAGGCGTGCAGCGCGGGGATGGTGGCGCGCAGCGAGCGCAGCAGCGCCGAAGGGGACGGGGCGGGCGCGGCGCTCAGCTCGATCTGCCCGCCGGGCTCGAAGCTCACGCACCCGCCGTCGGGCAGCACCCAGCGTGGCGCGCCGTGCGCCGTCGCCTCCTCGCGCCAGCACCTTTCCACGCCGAAGCGGCGCAGCCAGGGGAGGGTGCTCGCCCCCTCCGCGGCCACGATGGGCACGGGCCGGCGTGTGTCCGCCGCCACCGGAATCAGCTCCACCTCCGCCCCGATCCGCGACGCGCCCACGATCCGCGCCCCCACCCCGAACGCGTTCACCCGCAGATCCGCCGCGAGCGCCTCGAACGCCCCGTTCACCGGTGCGGCCCCCGGTCCGGCGGTTGAAACCGCAGCAACAACCGCGGGAAGTCCGCCTTCGCCGAGTGGCGCCGGTGCCGCCCGTCGCGAGCGGGGGTGAGGACCCTCACGCCGGCGTTCCCAGCACGATGGCGAACAGCCCCTCCTCGTCCGCGGCCCAGCGCTCCACGCGCAGCCCGGCGGCGGCGAACATCGCGTCCACGCTCGCCCGGTCGTGCTTGCACGAGATCTCGGTGCGGATCGACTCCCCCGCGGCCACGGTCCACCTTCCGGCCCCCGGCACCGTCACCGTCTGCGCGCGCGCGGGGACGAGGTGCATCTCGATGCGATGCGCGGCGCGGTCGTAGAAGGCGCGGTGCTCGTATGCGTCCGCGTCGAAGTCCGCGCCGGCGAGGGCGTTCACCACGCGGAGCATGTTGCGGTTGAACTCGGCCGTGACCCCCGCCGCGTCGTTGTACGCCGCCTCGATGCGTGCCGGCTCCTTGCGCAGGTCCACGCCCATCAGGAACCTGTCCCCACGCCCCATCCTATGCCTGGTCGCGTGCAGCAGGGCGATCGCCTCGTCCGGCGCGAAGTTGCCAATGGTGCTCCCCAGCAGCGCGTGCAGCACGGGGTGTGGAAGGGGCGGGAGGGGGAAGGGAGCCGTGAAGTCGGCCGCGACGGGGCGCACCTCCAGCCCCGGATAGGTGCCGCGCACCCGCCGCGCGGTAGCGTCGAGGAAGTCGGCGCTCACGTCCACCGGCACGTAGACCTCCGCGCCGTCCATCGCGTCCAGCACCAGGCGCGTCTTCACCGCGCTCCCGGCGCCCAGCTCCACCAGCGCGGCGGGGCCCAGGGCGGCCATCCACTCCGGCATGCGCAGGGCGAGGAGGGCGGCCTCGGCGCGCGTCAGGTAGTACTCGGGGAGGCGCGTGATCGCCTCGAAGAGCTCGGAGCCGCGCTCGTCGTAAAAGAACTTGGGCGGAAGCTCCTTCTGCGGCCGGTCCATCCCGGCGCGGATCTCGGCCAGGACGCCCGCATCGGCCAGGGTGGAGGTGCATTGCTCAGTCATCGCGCACCATCCGGAATCCGCTGAAGATCTGCCTGCGGAGGGGGTAGTCCCAGTTGCGAAAGGTGTTGCGGATCGCACCCGGCCGCGTCGCCCAGCTCCCGCCGCGCAGCACCTTGTAGTCCGGCCCGAAGAAGAACTCCGAGTACTCGGGGTACGGGAAGGTGCGGTAGCCGGGGTACGGCGCGAAGTCGCTCGACGTCCACTCCCACACGTCCCCGACCATCCCGTAGCACCCGGTGGGAGAGAGATTGCGCGGGTAAGCCCCGACTGAAGCAGTTGCGAAAGCCAACTGATCCACGTTCGCTTCCAGGCTGGTGGGCGGCTCGTCGCCCCAGGGGTAGGCGCGCTGGGCGCCGCTGGCGGCGTCCCACGACGCGGCGGCTTCCCATTCCGCCTCGGTGGGGAGGCGGCCGCCCGCCCAGCGGCAGTACGCCTCCGCCTCGTACCAGCAGACGTGGCAGACGGGGTGGTCCGGGCTCACCGGCATCTCGCGATCCATCGACCGAGTCCACCACTCGCCGTCGTGCCGCTCCCAGAACTGCGGCCCCACGATACCGGCCTCGGCGCGGTGCTTCCACCCCGCCTCCGACCACAGCTCCGGGCGCTCGTACCCGCCGTCCTCCACGAAGCGCTCGTACTCGCCGTTGGTGACCGCCCACGCGCCGATGCGAAACGGCGCGAGCTCCACGGCGTGGCGCGGGCGCTCGTTGTCGTACGCGGCGGTGCGGTCGTCGGTCCCGATGTGTACCGTGCCGCCCGGGAAGCGCACCATCCCGTCCTGATCGGCGGGTACGGCGCGTCCGGCCGGCGGGGCGATGGCGCGCGGGGCACGGTAGCGCGTCCCGTCATCCTTGAGCTGCAGCGCCTGGAGGATCGTCTCGCCGTGCTGGTACTCGTGCTGCGCCACCATACGGTAGACGTATCCGCCCTGCACCAGCTCCGGGTCCGCGGCCCCCGTGCCGCCATCGAGGACGCGGTCCAGCACGGTGCGCCGCGTGCGCGCCATGTGCTCCAGCGTGTCGCCCAGCGCGGGGAGGGCGAGCTGGCCGCGCACCGAGCGGGGGTTCTCAAAGGGGTTGAAGACGCCCGGCATCTCCCCGAATTGCACCGGCCCCTCCAGGTTGCGCACCAGCCACAGCTCCTCGAAGTGCGCGATGTGCCCCATGTCCCACACGATGGGGCTCATCAGCCGGTTGTGCTGGCTCATCAGCTCCGCCTCGGGAACGGAGCTCACCAGCAGAAGGGTGCGCTCGCGGGCCTCGGCCAGCAGGGCGGCGATCTCGCGCGCGGTGGGTGTGGATGCGGACATGGACCGGGTGCGATGGGTGTGCGGCGTAGGCAAGGGTACCGCTAAGCTACCGATGCCACCGGCACGGCGCCACCGTTGCGTGCAAGGTTTGATGCACCTTGGTCGCCACCGCAACCGGACAGCGGCGGCCACGGATCTCCGTTCATGGCCGCGCGGCGCAGGACAGCCCCTCGCGCTCGTGGACGCGAACAGGCGACCGAGCTACGTTGCTGGAGTGCGCGCTGGATCTGTTCGCCGGGCGCGAATACGACCTGGCGGGCGTGCAGGAGATCTGCGCGGCTGCCGGGATTTGTCCGGCTCATACCTATCCGGGGGTATGGAAGAGAAAGCACGCGTCGCTGGACATCCGCGGCGAGCCCGCATCCTGGCGCCGCGGTGAGGGTGTACGGTTGTTGCAGCGGCCGATGCGCCGGTCCACCCCGCACCCCGCGTCCGCCGTGATCCCAACGCAGTACCTGCGCTCGGTGCGCCTGGAGCGCCACGACGTGCCGTCCTTCGACGAGTACCCGTTCCACCTCCCGGCCGTACGCACGCTGAAGAAGCTCGACCTGCACCCCGAGGTCACCTTTCTGATCGGCGAGAACGGGAGCGGGAAGTCGACGCTGCTGGAGGCGATCGCGGTGGCGTGGGGGTTCAACGCGGAGGGCGGGTCGCGCAACTTCCGCTTCGCCACGCGCAGCTCGCACTCGGAGCTGTTCCGCTACCTCACCCTGGTGCGCGGCGCTTGGCGGCCGCACGACGGCTACTTCCTGCGCGCGGAGAGCTTCTTCAACGTGGCGACGGAGATCGAGCGCATCGACTCCGCGGACCACGCGCTGCTGCCGCCGCTCGGCCGCCCCATCCGCGAGTCGTACGGCGACCTCGCGCTGCACGAGCAGTCGCACGGCGAGAGCTTCTTCGCGCTGATGACGGAGCGGTTCTCGGGCGGCGGCCTCTACATCCTGGACGAGCCCGAGGCCGCCCTCTCGCCGATGCGCCAGATGGCCGCGCTGGTGCGGATCCGCGACCTGGTGAAGATGAAGTCGCAGTTCCTGGTCGCCACGCACTCGCCCATCCTGATGGCGTACCCGGGCGCGCGCATCCTGCTGCTGGAGGAGGGCGGGATCCGCGAGGTGGCGTACGAGGACACGGAGCACTACGTGGTCACCCGCGAGTTCCTGAACAACCCGCGGGGGATGCTGCGCGAGCTGATGTCGTGAGGGGGGGACAACGGGGCGTGGCGGTTAACAACCGCGCGAAGCCTGCCTTCGCAGGCTGCGGGGAGCGGGATTGGTGCAGGAGGCCGGCACCGCAGCGGCCGCGGGCAGCACCGGGGGCCGAAGCCCCCGGCTGGAACCATGGGAAGACCGCTGAAGCGGCGTCGCGAGCCGCGGCACCATCCCGAGCCCCACTTCCTGAGCGAAGCGCTGCGCCGGCCTCTCCCCGTCTGCGTATCCGGCGCGCGCAGCGAAGGAAACGGGCTCTCCCGTGGGCGCCGACCTATCCCATGTTCGAGGCCGGTCCGCGGGGCTTCGAACCGGCCTCACGCCCCGGCCACGAACGAGTCCGCGACGGCGGACTTTGTGCTGTTGTTGGAGCGAGTTCAGCCGCCCCAGCCAGGCGCCGGCTTAGCCTCAAAAAACCACGCCCGCGCGCAGGAACAACGACTGCGCCGGCACCGCCGCGGCGACCAGGTGGTCGGGGAGGTCGGAGAAGCTGCCGCCGAGGGTGAGGGCCGCGCGGCCCATGCGCAGGCCGAGGCCGGCTTCCACGCCGAGGGCCTCGCCGGAGCGCTCGTAGCCCAGGCCGAGCACCTCGCCGCGGGTGCGGGAGAAGAGGTACTGGGGGGCGACGTAGGGCACCAGCGCGCGCCCCTCGCGCAACGCGACGGGGAGCTCCAGCACGATGCCGGCCGGGAAGGTCACGTTGTCCAGCTCGCTGGCGCTGGGGTCGTCGGAAAGGCGCGATGCCATCACGCCGCCACGCGCGCAGACCGAGACGCCGTAGCGGGCGATGGGCGCGCGCAGCGCCAGCATGACGCCGCCGCTCTGCAGCGGCACGTCGTTGTCGCCCACGGAGGCGCGGGTGTACTCGGCCGAGTAGGCGAGGAGGCCGCCGGGGTTGTGGCGAAAGGAGGCACCGATCCCCATCCCGTCCACCTCGGGGGCGGAGCGGTAGACGGAGGAGGAGCCCTGGACCTGGAGGGCGCGCGTCCCCTCGGCCAGGGGGGCACCGATGCAGCCCTGCGCGCGCGCGGCCGTGGGGAGCGCGAGCGCCAGCGCCGCG
>JAUJMI010000188.1 GCA_030446945.1 Longimicrobium sp.
CCCGCCGCGACGCCCACCAAACCGCCCCAATCCATGTAGTGGGGCAGCCCTACGTGGCTGCCCACGTATACGCATGCGCCGAGGCCCGCGTCCAGGAGCGAAGGCCGCTGGAATCTACACGAATTCCGCCGTCGCGGACTCATGCATCGGGCGGCGCGCGTCCCAACATTTTGTCATCCTGAAGGAGCCGCCTCGCCGAACCCTGCGCCGCACTCCGGACTCCTGCGGTGACCGAGGATCTAGCCGGAGCCGGGCCGCGGTCGCACGCCAGCCCCCCGGAAAGCCCAGTAGATCCTTCGGTCCGCAGCGCGTCACTCAGGATGACACGTCAGGGGGACGCGTGCCGCTCAAGGCGGCGCAAGCCACGTCCGCAGGCGGGCTTCCTCCGGCGTGAACGTCGGCTGCATATGAGCCGAGACGAGCCCCACGCCTTCTCGTTTGCCAATCGCCTCTCCCGTCCACGGTGAGCTCACGCCCGCGATTTCACTCTGTACTCGCGCACGCTGACCGGACAACTGTGGATGAGAACACGGTCGGCGGTCGCTCACGTGCGCTCCAGCGCCGGCGCGATCGTGCTGCATCAACGCCGCTCCACCAAGCCGAACCGCCGGCGCGGCAGGTCGACGATGAGCATATAACGCTCCTCGAAGAGGGCGTTGCCGATGAGGCCGCTCGTGCGGAATCCCCAGTTGCGCGGGTCCAGGCGCTCGGGGCCGGAGGCGAGATGGAAGATGAGCGGGCGATCGAGGGAGGCCGCGCCGATCGACAGGCGGCCCCGGGCAGGTGCGCCGCGCAGCACGACCGGATCGCCGAACGACGGGACCGTCCACGTGACGTTGTCCGGCTCGCTGCCGGAGCGGCCGGTTGCGTCACGCCAGACCTCCGGGGTCGTGGAGACGGCGAAGAGGCTCGCGCCGGAGTCGTAGAAGAAGTCGTCGTACACCTTCCCGTTCAGCGTGAGCGGGAGGAACATCTTGTCGTTGCGGTACTCGATCGGCACCCAGGACGCGCGCCGCTCGATCTCCGGCGGGAGGGGGGCGGTGCTGTCGAGGACGGCGAAGCGCTGGCCAGGAAGGTCCAGCAGGAGCACGCGGCGGAGGAAGAAATGCAGGCCGAGCGTGCCGATCTTCGGCGCGGGGTCGTCGGCGGACACCGTGTCGCCGGCGTGGCGGCGCTGGTTAATCGGGACATTGTGCAGCGGGTAGTTGCCGATCGTCCCGTTCACGGACATGCCGCCAGGGGTGACCGACCAGCCGCGCCGCGCGAGGAGCTGCCGCAGGGGAGCCGCGTAGATCCAGATCCCCGCGTCCGCGCCAGTGTCGAGCTGCAGCCAGTGGGTTCCGCCAAGGGTGTCGGAGGTGAACGGGACGAGGATACCGGCGTGCTCCACCGTGCGGCCGGCAATGGCAGCCGGGCTCCAGCGGAAGGGAGTCCAGGCGATCTCCTGCGCGGCGTGGGCCGCTGGAACTTCGGGGCGCGCGGGAGCGGGCGCGCAGCCGGCGCACAGGAGCGCGGCGGCCAGGAGGAAGCGGCGGGGGATCATGGCAACCTCCGGAATGCAGGAAGCCCACCGAGACAAGATCGTCCCGGTGGGCTCCCGCAACCGCCGTCCCCGGCGTCAGTAGTCGCTCTCGTCCGCTTCCGCGTTGACGCCGAGGGAGGCGAGCTCGGAGGCGAGGTCGTAGGCCTGGTCGGGGTCCTCGACGCGGAGGGTCATGCGGGCACCGGCGGCGACGGCGTCGGCGATGCGGCGGGCCTCGACGGTGCCCATCCCGGTGTACGCCTGGATGGCGCTGGTGAGCGCCGCCTGCCGCACGCCGTAGCGCACGCCGGTCATGTGCACCTGCGGCATCACCCCTCCACCAGGCGCACGGCTTCGATCAGGTCGAGTCGTCCCTCGTAGATGGCCTTCCCCATGATGACGCCGACGGTGCGGATGCCGGCGCGGCGCTCCGCGTAGACCTCCTCCACGTCCTCGATCCCGGAGATCCCGCCGGAGACGATGACCTCGGCGCCCGAGAAGCCGGCGAGGGCGGAGGCGATGACGAGGTTGGGGCCCTGCATCATCCCGTCGCGCTCGATGTCGGTGTAGATCAGGGTGCGCACGCCCATGCCGACCAGGGAGCGGGCGACGTCGAAGAGGTCTTCCCCGCTCTCCTCCGTCCAGCCGCGGGCGGCGGGGCGGCGGCCGCGCGCGTCCAGGCCGACCGCGATGCGCTCCGCGCCCCAGCGCTCCACGGCGCGGCGGACGAGCTCCGGGTTCTCCAGCGCCGCCGTGCCGATCACCGCCCGCGCGACCCCCGCCTCCAGCACCTCGGCCAGATCGTCCTCGCTGCGCAGGCCTCCGCCGGTCTGCACGCGCACGGGGACGGCGGCGGCGAGCTCGCGGATCAGCGCGCGGTTGGAGCCGTCGCCGAAGGCGGCGTCCAGGTCCACCACGTGCACCCACCGCGCGCCCGCATCCGCAAAGGTGCGCGCCATTGCGAGCGGGTCGTCGCTGTAGACGGTCTCGCTCTCCGCCTCTCCCTTCTGGAGCCGCACGCAGCGGCCGCGGCGCAGGTCGATGGCGGGGAAGAGGTCGAAGCGCGGGCCACGCGCCGTGGTCTCACTCACCGGCGCGCGCGGTCGAGGTGCGCATGGCGAGGCGGGGCGTTCCGGCGCGGTCCATCACGGCCATGCGCTGCTCCACCAGCGCACGGAAGCGGCCCCTGGCGGACGCCACCACCGGCTCGCCGGTGATGAACCTGATCGTGTTGGGGTTCACCGCCCCGCCGTCGCTGTGGAACTCGTAGTGCAGGTGCGGCCCGGTGGAGAGCCCGGTGCTCCCCACGTATCCGATCACGTCGCCCTGGTGCACGCGGGTGCCGGCGCGGATGCCCTCGGCGAAGCGCGAGAGGTGCGCGTAGCGGCTGCCGTAGCCGCGCATGTGCCTGAGCTGCACCACGTTGCCGTACCCGCCGCTCCACCCGGCGCGCGCCACCACGCCGTCGCCCACGGCGCGCACGGGCGTTCCGCGCGACGCGGCGAAGTCCACGCCCTTGTGCGCGCGGATGCGGTGCAGGATGGGGTGGTAGCGGCCAACGGAAAAAGTGGAGGAGATGCGGCGGAACTCCAGCGGGGCGCGGAGGAAGGCGCGGCGCAGCGACTCGCCCTTCCCGTCGAAGTAGTCGTCGCGCCCGTGCTGCCGGAAGAGGTACGCCTCCTGGAGCTTGCCGCCGACCGCGAACTGCACCGCGAGGACGCGTCCCGAGCGGGCGGTGCCGTCCGGCCGCGCCATCCGCTCGTAGACGATGCGAAAGGAGTCGCCGGCGCGCAGGTCTCGGGAGAAGTCGAGCTTCCACGCGAAGATCTGGTCGGCCAGCACGTCGGCGATCTGCTGGCGCTCGGCGCGCGGAACGTCGCCGGCGCCCTCCAGCAGGGCCCGGTAGAGCGACGACTTCACCGTCCCGGCCAGCACAGCCGTGTCGGGGCGCACCTCCACCTCCGCCACGCGCGCCGCCAGCCCTTCCTTCCCTGCCTCCACCGAGAGGACGTGGTCCGGATCCAGCCCCAGCTCCGCGCGCTTCATCAGCCCGCCAAAGGTAGCCTGCGTGTAGCGCAGCACCAGCCCCGGCCGCAGCTTGCGCACGTCCTGCACCGCCTCGATCTGCGCGAGAAGGGCGCGGGCCTCCTCGATGTCGAGCCGCGTGCGCCCCATCAGCTCCGAAAGCGTCTCGCCTTTTCGCAGCGTGTCCGCGTACGACACCTCCACCGGCAGCGGCGCCGCCCTGACCTGCGCGACCGGAACCATCACCGGCCGCGGCTTCTCCTCACGCGGCTCGTCGCCAATCGACGCGAGCGCCAACCCCAAACCGCCCAACACTCCGAGCGTGAAGAAGCTTTTCGAGTTCGCCATCCGACTCCCCGTGCTTAGATGATCCGAACGGCGGCTTCACACGGAGACACAGAGGGAATGGAAAGAACAGGAGAAGGGCTTCTGTGCTTTGCAGTTGACCCTGCGGCCTCTGTGTGACGCCTGCCCTTCGCCCGGCATCCACAAAAGCGGGAGCGAAGCGGCCAGGGCGAATTCCTTCGCCCAGGACAGCTTCGCTCGTGAAACCGCGACAACCTAATGCGCCGGCACGTCTCAGTCCATCTGCCGGCGGATGAAGGTCGGGATCTCCAGGTCGCTCGGCATGCGCGGGTCCGGGGCGGGGCGCGGCGGCGGGAACTTGTGCACCGGAGTGCTCCCCGCCGACTCACGGCCGTTGGACCCCTGTGTCTCCATCGGCGCCGGCGGCGGCGAGACGGGGCCCGACGGCATCACCTGCCGCGTGCCGTACATCGGCGTCGCCTGCGTGCGCGGCTCCACCGGGGTGCGCGTGGCGCGGAAGTCCGGGCGGATCACGTTGTCCGACCGCTCGAGCTCCTCCTTCTCGAAGCCCGTGGCGATCACCGTGACGCGCACCTCTTCCTTCATGTTGCTGTCGTGCACCGCGCCGAAGATGATCTCGGCGTCGTCGCCGGCGGCTTCCTGGATGATGGTCGAGATGGTCGTCACCTCGTCGATCGCCAGGTCCATCCCGCCGGTGATGTTGATGAGCACCCCGGCCGCGCCCTTGATGGAGATGTTGTCCAGCAGCGGCGACGAGATCGCCTCCTGCGCCGCCTCCACCGCGCGGTTCTCCCCCTTGCCGAACCCCGTGCCCATGAGCGCCGTGCCCCGGTTGCTCATCACCGTGCGCACGTCGGCGAAGTCCACGTTCACCTCGCCCGTCACGCGGATCAGATCCGAGATCCCCTGCGTGGCGTGCAGCAGCACTTCGTCGGCCTTCTTGAGCGCGTCCTTGAACGAGGTGCCTTTCCCGACGACCGAAAGCAGGCGCTCGTTTGGCACCACGATCATCGTGTCCGCGCAGCGCTTCAGCTCCGCGAGGCCCAGCTCGGCCTGCTTGAGGCGCTTCTTCCCCTCGAACATGAAGGGCTTGGTGACGATGGCGATGGTGAGCGCCCCCATCTCGCGGGCCATCTCGGCGATCACCGGCGCCGCGCCGGTGCCGGTGCCGCCGCCCATCCCCGCGGTGATGAAGACGAGGTCCGCGCCGTCCAGCGCCTTGCGCAGCTCGTCGGCGTTCTCCTCCAGCGCCAGGCGCCCGATCTCCGGACGCGCCCCGGCGCCGAGCCCGCGCGTGAGCTTCTGCCCGATCTGCAGCTTGATGGGGCACTTGCTCGTCTTCAGGACCTGGGCGTCCGTGTTCACGCTGATGAACTCGACCCCCTCCAGGTCCTCCTCGATCATCCGGTTGACGGCGTTGCCGCCGCCCCCGCCCACGCCCACCACCTTCATGCGGGCGTTCTGCGGCATCAGCTCTTCGTACTCGAAGATCATCCTCTAGTCCTCCAGGCGCGTGGGAGGGACGTGCTCGTTATAGCTTTGGGGCATGCTCTATCCAGGGGCTCCACGGTCAAAAGAAGTCCGTGAGCCAGTCTTTCATCCACTTGATGACGCCGTTGACAGAGGAGTTAACGGGCGCGCTCCCTTCGGGAGATTCCGAGATGAGTCGGCGGGATCCATACAGCGCGAGTCCTGCGGCGGATGCAAATTTGGGGCGGCGGACCGAATCCGCAAGGCCGCCGAGACCCTCCCCCGGCACCCCGATGCGCACGGGCCCGGCGAAGCTCCGCTCGGCCAGCTCCACGATCCCGTGCAGCGACGCTCCGCCCCCGGTCAGCACGATGCCGCCGGCCAGCTCCGGGGCGAGGCCGCTCCTCTCCAGCTCGGCGGCGACGAGCCCAAAGATCTCGTCCATCCGCTGCTCGATGATGTGCGCCAGCAGCTCGCGCGCGATGTGGCGGGTCTGCCCCGCGGCCGCCGCGGCGACTTCAAAGGTCTCGTTCGGGTCCACCAGGTCCGCGCGGGCGGCGCCGAAGCGCTCCTTTGCGCGCCCCGCCTCCGCGTAGGGAAGGGAGAGCCCCTTGGCGATGTCGTTGGTGACCGTGGCGCCGCCCCAGGGGAGGGAGGCCAGGTGGCGCACCTTGCGCTCGTAGAAGATGGCCACGTCGGTGGTCCCGCCGCCAAGCTCCACCAGCACGGTGCCGATCTCCTTCTCGTCCTCGCTCATGACGGCCATGGACGAAGCGAGCGGCTCCAGCACCAGCTCGGCCACCTCGTAGCCGGCCCGGCTCACGGCCTTGCGGATGTTCTGCGCCGCGGGTCCCGATCCGGTCACGATGAACACTTCCGCCTCCAGCCGCGTCCCCGCCATCCCCACGGGATCGCGGATGCCGTTCTGGGAGTCGACGATGTATTCCTGCGGGATGGCGTGGATCAGCTCGCGGTCGGTGGGGATCACCACCGCCCGCGCCACCTCGTGCACTCGGTCCACGTCGCCGGGGCGGATCTCGCCGTCCGTGCCGGGGCTGCGCGCCACGGCCACGACGCCGGTGGAGGGCCAGGCATGGATGTGCTCCCCGGCGATCCCGGTGAAGACGCGCTCCACCTTGACCCCGGCCATCAGCTCGGCCTCCTGGATCGCCTTGCGGACGGATTCCGTGGTGGCCTCGATGTCGGTGACGATCTCGCGGCGGATGCCTCCCGTGCGCGCCTGTCCCACCCCCAGGATCTTGACCTGGGCGCGGTGGATGGAATCGCCGGTCACCTCCGCGATGACCACGGCGGTCTTGCTGGAGCCGATGTCCAGTCCTGCGACGAGTTGAGGGCGCATCCGGAAGGGAAGTGCGTGAGTGCGTTAGTGCATCGGTGCGTGGGACTGACTACTGAGTGCTGAGTGCTGAGTGACCGCAGTTCAGCACTCAGGACTCAGGACTTCTTTTCCGGCAGCCTGACCACGATCTGATCCTCCCACCGCGCGTCCACCCGAATCCTGCGCTGCGACGAGACGACTGGCGACAGCGGCGTCTTTCGCCACCCCGCCGTCTATACCAACGGCAATACCGTCGATTCTCGGGGCCGTCTGGTCAGTTGCGAGCATGGCGGACGGCGAGTCAGCCGCACCGAGCACGACGGGTCGATCACGACCATCGCGGACCGGCACGACGGGAAGCGATTCAACAGCCCGAACGACGTGGCGGTCCACTCCGACGGCTCGATCTGGTTCACCGATCCCGCCTATGGGATCGAGTCCGACTATGAGGGGCATCGCGCCGAGAGCGAGATCGGCGCCTGCCACGTCTATCGCGTCGATCCGGCGTCCGGCGCGGTCCAGGTCGTCGCCGACGACTTCGACCGGCCCAATG
>JAUJMI010000189.1 GCA_030446945.1 Longimicrobium sp.
GGATCGCCCCGGCAAGCGAGAGGGCGGCGCGCGCCGCGCAACCACGCCCCCGGCCGGAACGCCGCCGGGCGTGCCGGTACCGGCCGCGTCGCAGGCCCTTCTCCCCGCTCGATACTCGCTGCCCCTCCCCCAAAAACGACCTGGGGGAGGGGCGCACGCAAGCATACCCCGTGGTTGCCAGCGGCGGGCGTGGGGGAGATCTCGGGCAGCCGCGTGGCGGCCCCTACGGGTGCGAAGGGCGAGGGAGAGGGTGGGCAGACACGCAGGTGACACGCAGGTCTGCCCCTACGGGATCCGCGCGTGTCCCAGAGGTCGAGACAGGGAGAGGGAGGGCGCGTTCGCCGGGCGGGAAGAGGGAGCCGCATCGGGCAGGGGCGCGATGAATCGCGCCCGTACGACATCTGCGCCGTACGCACGGTGTTCGCCCCCTCTCCCGATAACGTGAGGGGGCAGGCGAGTGTAACGAGACGGGGGTGAGGGCCGCCCCTACTCCGCCGCGGGGGCCTCCGCCGTGGCGCGCGCGGCCGCGCCCGTCAGCGCCATCGTCTCGAACGGGTCCTCGCGTATGGCGGGGGGCGGCGCGACCTTGGCGGGGAGCGACAGGGTGAAGGTGCTCCCCTCCCCCACCCGCGAGTGCACCTCCAGCGAGCCTTCCAGCAGCTCGGCCAAGCGGCGCGAGATGGGAAGGCCCAAGCCGGTCCCCTGCTGCGGATCGGGCTGGTGGAGCTGGACGAACTCGTCGAAGATCTTGTCCAGGTCCTCCTCCGGGATCCCGCGCCCGCGGTCCACCACGCTCACCACCACGCCGCCGTCGTCCCCCGGGCGGCAGGTGACGGTGATCGGCTTCCCCTCGCCGAACTTGATGGCGTTGGAGAGGAGGTTCAGGAGGATCTGGCGGACGCGGCGCGGGTCGGTCACCACCGTCACCGGCACGGGGCACGGGTCCAGGGCCAGCTCGGAGCCGTGCTCGTCGGCCAGGGGGCGGACGGTGATGAACAGGTCCTGGATGACGTCCGGGAAGGTGGCGTTCTGGATCTCCAGGTCCACCTTGCCGGCCTCGATCTTGGAAAGATCCAGGATGTCGTTGACCAGCTCCAGCAGGTGGCGCGCCGCCTTGTTCGCCCGCTCGATGCCGCGCGACTGCTGCTCGTTCAGCTCGCCGTAGATGTTGTCCAGCAGGAGCGAGCTGTACCCAAGGATGGCGTTGATGGGGGTGCGCAGCTCGTGGCTCATGGAGGCGTAGAAGCGCGACCGGGCGCTCATGGCCGCCTCCAGCTCGCGCTGCCGCGTCTGCAGTTGGTCGTTGAGCTGCTTGAGCTGCTCCGAGGTCTGCGCCAGCGAGATCGCCTGCTGCCGGAGCGCCTCCTCGGCGCGCTTGCGCTCGCTGATGTCGCGGGCGATCACGGTGAAGACGCGCTCGTCCTCCAGCTGCAGGCACGAGAGCGACGCCTCCACGGGAAAGCTGTCGCCACCCGGGCGCGTGCCGGTGAGGGCGCGGCTCCGCGGCGAGGGGGCCGGGCCCGCCTCGCCGCCCGCCGTGCGCCCCGCGGCGCAGATGGCGTCCAGCGAGGCGGCGTCGAAGTCGGGCTCGAAGAAGTCGTGCACCGGCCGCCCCGCGGTCTGCTCCGCGGACACGCCGAACATCCGCTCGGCGGCGGCGTTGAAGAGGGTGATGCGCCCGGCGCCGTCGAAGGTGATGATCGCCTCCATGGCCGAGCTCACGATCTCGGCCATGCGCGCCTCGCTGGCCTGCAGCTCGCCGCGGTGGCGCAGCTCCAGCTCGCGCCGCTCGCTCTCGCGCAGGCGGCGCTCCTGCTCCTGCAGCTGCTGCGTCTTCAGGTAGAGGTCGATGAAGACCGCCACCTTGCTGCGCAGGATGTCCGGGTTGAAGGGCTTGAACATGTAGTCCACCGCCCCCACCGAGTACCCTTCGAAGATGAAGGCGTCGTCCTTGGAGATCGCCGTCAGGAAGAGGATGGGGGTGAGGCGCGAGCGCTCGCGCGACTTGATCAGCTGCGCCGTCTCGAAGCCGTTCATCCCCGGCATCTGCACGTCCAGCAGGATGCAGGCGAAGTCCTGCTGCAGCACCTGGCGCAACGCCTCCTCGCCGGAGTTGGCGCGCACCACGGTGTGGCCCAGCGGCTCCAGGATCGCTTCCAGGGCGAAGAGGTTCTCCGGGCGGTCGTCCACCGCCAGGATGCTCGCGCGCGGCTCCGCCGTCATCCGCGCACCGGGGCGCAGGGCGGCACGCGGCGGCGGCGGATCGCCGCCAGGTACGGCGCGATCTGCTCCATGGGGAGCACGCACGCCTGCGGGCACGCCCTGGCGGCCGCCTGGGGCATCACCCGCACCTCGGCGGTGGCCGGGTCCTGCACCACGCCCAGCCCTCCCGCGTCCACGATCCGCCGCAGCCCCCGCGACCCGTCCGCGTTGGCCCCGGTCAGCACCACCCCGATTGCGTCCATTCCGTACGTATCCGCGGCAGACTCGAACGTGACGTCGATGGAGGGGCGCGAAAAGCGCACCGGCGCCTCCGTGGAAAGGGTGAAGTAGCCGTCGTCCACCAGCATGTGGTAGTCGGGGGGGGCGATGTACACGCACCCCGGGCGCGCTTCCTCCTTGTCGTTCACCTCGTACACCTCCATCTCGGTGCACTCCTGCAGCAGCTCGCAGAGCAGCTCCGAGTCCTTGCTGCGGTGCTGCACCACCGCCACCGGCATCGGGAAGTCGCCGGGCAGGTTGGCCACCAGCATGCGCAGTGCGTACAGCCCCCCCGCGGAGGCACCGACGGCCACGATGCGGTATCCCGCGTCTTCACCCGGCACTACGAAAGCCTCCGGAAGATCTTTTCCTTGGTGTTCAGCGCCTCGTACCGGTCCTCGTACGCCGTAAAGCGCATGCTCTCCTTGCTCCCCAGCCCCAGGATCCCGAAGTTCACCAGCGAGTCGTAGAAGAGCTGGTGCACGCGGTTCTGCAGCTCCCGGTCGAAGTAGATCATCACGTTGCGGCACACGATGACGTTGAACTCCGCGAACGACCCGTCGGTCACCAGGTTGTGCTGCGAGAACACCACGTTCCTGGTGAGCGCGGGGTCGAAACGGGCGCCGTCGTACATCGCCGTGTAGTACTGGCTGAACGACTCGGTGCCCCCGGCGCGCAGGTAGTTCAGCGTGTACTCCTGCATCTTGTCCAGGGGGAAGATCCCCGCCCGTGCCCGCTGCAGCACCACCTCGTTGATGTCCGTGGCGTAGATCCGCGACCGGTCGTACAGCCCCACCTCCTTCAGCAGGATGGCCATCGAGTACACCTCCTCCCCCGTGGAGCACCCCGCATGCCAGATGCGGATGAAGGGGTAAGTGCGCAGGAGCGGGACCACCTCCGCGCGGAACGCGGCGTAGAACGACGGGTCGCGGTACATCGCCGTCACGTTGATGGAGAGGTCCAGCAGGAGCTTCTCCATCATCGCCGGGTCGTGCAGCACCCGGTCCTGCAGCTGGCTGACGGTGGCCAGCCCCTCCGCCTGGATGCGCTTCCACAGCCGCCGCTTGAGCGACGAGTAGGCGTAGCTGCGGAAGTCGAAGCCGTACTGGCGGAAGATTCCCTCCATCAGCAGCTCCACCTCCAGCTTCTCCACGTCGCGGCGGTACGCGGCGGGGGTGTCGGGCAGCGCCACGTCGTCCCGCCGCTGCACGAGGCCGTCGCGCTCCTCCGCCCGCCGCGCCGGGGTGGTGGCGGCGGGCGGATCCCCCGCCGCCCCGCCGGTCTCAGCACTTTCGCGTCTCACCCGCGCCTCAGCGGTACAGCCAGACGCGCATCAGCGACAGGAGCTGGTCCGTGTCCACCGGCTTGGTGATGTAGTCCGACGCGCCCGAGGCGATCGACTTCTCGCGGTCGCCCTTCATCGCCTTGGCGGTGAGCGAGATGATGGGGAGGTCGCGGAACTCCTCCATCTGCCGGATCGCCGTGGTGGTCTCGTAGCCGTCCATCTCCGGCATCATCACGTCCATCAGGACGATGTCCACGTCGGGGTTGGCCTGCAGCGTCTCGATGGCGGCGCGGCCGTTCTCCGCGAACACCACCTCCATCCCCTGCCCCTCCAGCACGCTGGTGAGGGAGAAGATGTTGCGCACGTCGTCGTCCACCACCAGCACCTTCTTGCCCGCGAAGGCGCTGTCCGACTGGTGCAGCTGCTCCAGCATGCGGCGCTTGTTGTCCGGCAGGTTGCTCTCCACGCGGTGGAGGAAGAGCGCCGTCTCATCCAGCAGCCGCTCGGGGCTCTTCGCGTCCTTGACGATGATCGTCTCGGCGTAGCGGCGCAGCTGCGTCTCCTCCTGCTGCGAGAGCTCCTTCCCCGTGTAGATGATGATGGGGATCTCCTGCATCTCCGGGTCGCCCTTGACCTGCTCCAGCAGCTGGAAGCCATCCTCGCCCCCCAGCCCCAGGTCCAGCACCATGCAGTCGAAGCGGGTGGTGCGCAGCCGCTCGATGGCGTCGGCGGCGGTGGCAACGGCCGTGATCTCCACGTCGTCGTCGCCCACCAGCTCGATGATGCTCGCGCGCTGGCGCTCGTCGTCCTCCACCACCAGCAGCCGCTTGACGCCGTCCGAGAGGAAGTCGCCGATCTTCTCGAAGGCCCCGTCCAGCGCCTCCTGCGACACCGGCTTCTCCAGGTAGCTGAAGGCGCCCTGCCGCAGCCCGCGCTGCCGCGCCCCCACCCCGCTCACGATGTGCACGGGGATGTGGCGCGTCTCCGGCGCGTGCTTCAGCCGGTCCAGCACCGTCCACCCGTCGATCCCGGGGAGGTCGATGTCCAGCGTGACGGCGTCGGGGCGGTAGTCGCGCACCAGCTCCAGCCCCGTCTCGCCGTCCAGCGCCACGAGCGCCTTGAAGCCTCGCTCGCGCGCCATGTCCAGCAGGATGCGGGCGAAGGTGGGGTCGTTCTCCACGATCAGCACCGTGCGGTCGCCCGGCTCCACGCTCCCGCGGTCATCGCGGATCCCCACGTCGGCGGGGTCGCGCGGGCCCTGGCGCCGCTCCTCCCCGCCGTGCGGCTGTTGCTGCTGCTGCACCGCCAGGTCGTTCGCCGGCGCCTCGCGCGGGCCGCGGCGCTCGCCGGGGCGCGGCAGGCGCGGCGTGGGGCGCAGCGCGGCCGGGTCGCGCGGCTGGTCACCTCCGCCGCCGGCCGGCTCGCCCGGCCAGGTGCGCGGCAGGAAGAGGGTGAAGGTGCTCCCCTCGCCCTGCGTGCTCTCCACACGGATCTCGCCGCCCAGCAGGCGCGTGATCTCGCGGCTGATGGAGAGCCCCAGCCCCGTGCCGCCGTACCTGCGGCTGGTGGTGCCGTCCTCCTGCTGGAACGCCTCGAAGATCAGCTGCTGCTTCTCGCGCGCGATCCCGATCCCGGTGTCCGTCACCGAGAAGGCGATCACCATGTCCGCCTCGTCCAGCGTGCGGTTGTTGAAGCGCCGCCCCTTGTCCGCCTGGCGGATGGCGAGGGTGATCCCGCCGCGCTCCGTGAACTTGAAGGCGTTGGAGAGCAGGTTCTTGAGCACCTGCTGCAGCCGCTGCCCGTCGGTGAAGATGGACTCGGGAACCGCCTCGTCCACCGCCAGGTTGAGCTGCAGTCCCTTCTGGTCCGCCATGGGCCGGAACGAGCGGTCCACGTAGGCGGTGACGTCCTTCATGTACACGTTGGTCGGGGCGATCTCCATCTTCCCCGCCTCGACCTTGGAGAGGTCGAGCACGTCGTTGATCAGGTTCAGCAGGTCGGTGCCCGCGCCCAGGATCGTCTGGGCGAACTCCACCTGCTTCTCCGTGAGGTTCCCCTCCTTGTTGTCCGCCAGCAGCTTGGCCAGGATGAGCAGCGAGTTGAGCGGCGTGCGCAGCTCGTGGCTCATGTTCGCCAGGAACTCGCTCTTGTACTTGGACGACACCGCGAGCTGCTCGGCCTTCTCCTCCAGCGCCCGGCGCGCCGCCTCCACTTCGTTGTTCTTTTGCTCCACCTTGCGGTTCTGCTCGGCAAGCAGCGAGGCCTTCTCCTCCAGCTCCTCGTTGACCTGCTGCAGCTCTTCCTGCTGGTCGCGCAGCGCTTCCTCGGATGCCTTGAGGGTGCGGGCCTGCGCCTCCAGCTCGGCGTTGGTGCGGCGCAGCTCCTCCTGCTGGCTCTGCAGCTCCTGCGACTGGCTCTGCAGCTCCTGCGTGAGCTTCTGCGACTGCTGCAGCAGCTCCTCGGTGCGCATGTTGGCGGAGATCATGTTGATCACCACGCCCACGCTCTCGGTGAGCTGGTCCAGGAAGACCTGGTGGATCTGGCTGAAGGGCATGAACGAGGCGAGCTCGATCACCGCCTTCACCTCGCCCTCGAAGAGGACGGGGAGCACCACGATGTTGCGCGGCGGCGCCTCGCCCAGCCCGCTGGAGATGGTGATGTAGTCGTCCGGCACCCCCGTCAGCAGGATCGGCTTCTTCTCCAGCGCGCTCTGCCCCACGATCCCTTCGCCGATGCGGAAGCGGTTGCTGACGTTCTTCCGCGCCCGATAGGCGTAGGAGGCGATCAGCTTCAGCAGCGGCGAGCTGGTGTCCTGGTCCATCAGGAAGAAGGCGCCGTGGTTGGCCCCCACCAGCGGCGTAAGCTCGCTCATGATGAGGCGCGACACCGCCTCCAGGTCTTTCTGGCCCTGCATCATCCGGCTGAACTTGGCCAGGTTGGTCTTGAGCCAGTCCTGCTCCTGGTTGCGCTCCGTGGTCTCCTTGAGGTTGGAGATCATCTGGTTGATGTTGCGCTTGAGCTCGTCCAGCTCGCCCTTGGCTTCAACCGTGATGGAGCGCGTGAGGTCGCCGGTGGTCACCGCGATGGCCACGTCGGTGATGGCGCGCACCTGCCCGGTGAGCGAGTTGGCCATGGCGTTCACGTTGTCCGTCAGCGCGCGCCACGTCCCCGCGGCGCCGGGCACCTCGGCCTGCCCGCCCAGCTTCCCTTCCGTACCCACCTCGCGCGCCAGCCGCGTCACCTCGTCCGCGAAGAGCGAGAGGCGGTCGACCATCGCGTTGACCACGTCCTTGATCTGCAGGATCTCGCCGGCGGCTTCCACGGTGATCTTGCGCGTCAGGTCGCCGTCCGCGATCGCCGTCGCCACGGCGGACACGTCGCGCAGCTGCACGGTGAGGTTGCCGGCGAGCTGATTCACGTTCTGCGTGAGGTCGCGCCAGACGCCGGC
>JAUJMI010000190.1 GCA_030446945.1 Longimicrobium sp.
CCCCTCTCCCGATAACAGGAGAGGCTGCGCCTCTGTTATCGAGAGAGGGGGCGGAACTCTGCTCCCACCGCCATGCATGGGTGGGGCGCGTTTTATCGCGCGGTGTCCGGCGCCGCGCCGTCAGCGGCGGAGGAGGGGGTCGCGGCGGGGGCGGGACATCAGCCATCCGACGAGGATCGGGCCCGCGCCGCCGATGGCCAAAAAGACCCAGTCGTAGAGCGGGACATGGACGGGGAGGTCGCGGACGTGGTGGAGGTCGAGGAGGTGATGGTCGATCACCCCTTCCACCAGGTTGAAGAGGCCCCAGCCCAGCAGGAGCTGCCCCGTGAGGGCCCGACGGCCGGGGAGCGGATGCCCGCGCCGCGCGTGCGACCAGAGCATCACGATTCCGACCATCGCCGCCAGCCAGCTGCCGGCGTGGAAGAGGCCGTCCCACACCATGTTCTGCTTAAGGGCGTCCATGGTGTCCGGCCGCAGCACGGACGACCCCATGTTGTGCCAGTGCAGGATCTGGTGTAGGACGATGCCGTCCACGAAGCCGCCCATCCCCGCGCCGATGACGATCCCGCTGCGGGTGCGGGGGCCGTGTCTGACCAGCGGCATCCGTGTGCTCCGGGAAAGGGATTAGGGATGACGGGGATGGGGGATCAGGAGCAGCAGGGTGGGTAAGCCCCTCATCCCCCATCCCCCATCCCCCATCCCTGCCGTTCAGAATCCCGCGGGCCGGCGCGTGTGCCAGTCCGTGCGGCGCTGGTACTCGGCGGCCACGGCGATCACCTTCGCCTCGTCCCAGGCGCGCCCCGTGAGGGAGAGCGAGGTGGGGAGATTGTCGCGGCCGAAACCGTTGGGGACGGCGATCCCGGGGAGCCCCAGCAGGTTGGAGGCGGCCGAGATCGGCTCGCCGCCGCCGGACGCGTCGCGGTACGCCTCGCTGAACTTCTTCCCGACCGGATACGAGACGGTGCCGCGGGTGGGATGCGCCACGGCGTCGAAGCCGCGGTCGGCGAAGAAGCGGTCCATCGCCTCCGCGGCCGGGGTGCGGATGCGCAGGGCGCGCAGGTAGTCCTTGGCGAACACCACCTGGCCCGGGTAGCCGCCCAGCCGGTCCTCGGGCGCGGTCAGCTCGTGCACCCGACCGCTCTCCACCAGCTCCTCGAAGATGCTCGCCGCCTCCGCCTCGATGATCAGCGACGCGGCGGCGCCGTACGGGAACTGCGGAAGGGTGACGTCGCGCACCACCTCCGCGAACTCCCCCATCCGCTCCACCGACGCCTCGAAGTTGCGGCGCACCTCCGGCTGCGACCCCTCCGCCAGCCCCTTGAGCACGCCGATGCGCGGGCGGCGAGCGGAGCGGGTCGCGGTATGGCGGTACGGGCGGTCCGCCGATGCGTCGTCGCGCGGGTCGGGCCCGGCGATCGCCTGCAGGATGACGCCCGCGTCCTCGGCCGTGCGGCACATCGGGCCGATCTTGTCCATCGTCCACGACAGCGCCATCGCACCCGCGCGGCTCACGCGGCCGTAGGTGGGGCGCAGGCCGGTGATGCCGGTAAATGCGGCGGGAGTCACGATCGAGCCCCACGTCTCCGAGCCGATGGCGAACGGCACCAGTCCCGCCGCCACTGCCGCGCCGGGTCCGCTGGACGAGCCGCCGCTCCAGAAGTCGGTGTTCCAGGGGGTGCGGCCGGGGCCGGTGAAGGAGGCGTTCGCCTGCTCGTACCCCATCCCGCCCGCCAGCTCCACCGACGCCAGCTTCGCCACCAGCACCGCGCCCGCCGCCTTGAGCTTCGCCACGACAGTGGCGTCCTCGTCGAAGCGCTGCTCGCGGTACGGCTGCGCGCCCCAGGTGGTGGGGTACCCCGCCGCCGCGATCAAATCCTTGGCGCCGTACGGGATGCCGTGCAGCGGCCCCCGGTAGCGCCCCGCGTTGATCTCCGTGCGTGCGGAGCGCGCCTCCGCCAGCGCACGCTCGCGCGTGAGGGTGACCACCGCCCCCAGCCGCGGTCCCAGCGACTCCAGCCTCTGCAGCGCGGCCTCGGCGAGCTCCACCGGGTCCAGCCGCCGCGCGCGGACCTGCGCCGCGAGGGCGGTGAGCGGCTGGTAAAAGATGTCGGCCGGGATCATCGCGCACCCCCGCGGTAGGCGCGGAACACCGTCGACGGCTCGGTGGAGATGGGGAGGCGGAAGTCGTGCAGCGTCTTCGCCACGCGCAGATTCCCCTCGATCCCCTTTCGCACCTCTTCCCACTGCTCGCCGCTGAGCCGGTCCCGGTACTTCACGCGCAGCACCTCCATCAGCTCCTCGGCCATGGGGTCGCGCTGCTGCTCGTTCTGCTTCTGCGGCGGTGCCGAGGGGGCGGTGGGGGATGCCCCCGCCGTCGTTGCCGGCCCGGTGGCGGGCGTGGGAGCCGGAGTGGGCTTTGGCTGCCCCCCCGCGCACGCCGCGAGCGGCGCGATCACCGGGACGAGGGCCGCGGTTGCCGCGGCCTTTGCGAAGCCGCGGCGTGACAGGTTCTGCGGATCGGATGACATGCGTGCTCGTGTGCGGGGTCGTCGCTGACGGGTGTGGATGCAATGTGGGGCGCCGGGCGCGATCCGGCGAGGGGGGGGCACTCCCGTAGCCGCGGCTGCACCGATGCGGGCGTATGGGCGCGATTCATCGCGCCCGTGCCGACGCTGCTCCGCCGCCCGCACCTTCCCCCCGATCCCGTGGGGGCGCGATTCATCGCGCCCACCCTCTCCCCCACCTCGATCGCCGCCCATCCACCGACCCCTCGTAGGGGCAGCCCCGCCCCGTGCCTGCCCTGCGACGCGCCCATGCCGCCCCCACCCATGCATGCCCGCGCCCCTCCCCCAGGGTGGTTACTGGAAAAGGGGTCGCGAGGTGACGAGCCGGGGTGGGGGCCCGCGCCTACTCGCAGCGCCTCGCCTGCGCGGCCGCCGCATCGGCGTGCGGAAAGAGCGCATTCGCGGCCTCGGCGTGCCGGCAGCGGCGCTCGCGGGTGCGGCGGCCGCTGTAGGAGCGCGCCAGGCGGAGGTGGATGCGGTAGCTGCCGGGGTCCAGCCGCGCGGCCTGCTCCATCACGCGCGCCTCGCCGCTGCCGGCGTACAGGTGCATGGCGGCCGTTTGCGCGGCGCTCCTGGCGGCGAACCCGCCGATCCCCACCCCGAGCACCAGCACGCCCAGGAAGCGCATTCCCCCACCCGCGTCGAAGCTCCACCGGCCCTCCTCGCCCGAGGTGAGGGCACCCAGCGCGGCCCAGATCAGGAGCGAGGGGAGCGCCAGGAGGAGGACGGCGTCGAAGGCGCCCACCACCAGCGTGGCGACCAGCGTGGAGGCGAGGGCGAGGGCGACCAGCCCCTCGTCGGCGTCGCGGGCGGTGCGCATGCGGCGCCACGCGGTTCCGGCCAGCCCCGCCATCGCGAGCACCAGCAGGGCGAAGGCGGGGAGGCCGCGCTCGGCCAGGAGCGCCACCCAGTCGCTGCTGGGCCAGGGGTTGGAGGTCATCCCGCCCTCGTTCGGGTCCATGGAGGGGTCGCGGCGCTTCGCGAAGCCGGGGTACTCCACGGGCCAGTTGCCGGGCCCCACGCCCAGCACCGGGTGCGCCGCGGCCATGCGCAGCGTGTTGCCGTACTGGATCAGCCGCCCCCGGCCGCTCCCCTCCTGGTAGTTGACGACGCCGCGCGCCGTCTCGCCGTACGGGTCTTCGCTGTTCCAGCGCAGCTTGTTGGGCACGATGAGCGCCACCGCCACGCCCCCGCCCGCGAAGAGGAGGAGCAGCGCCAGCCTGATCCAGCTGCGTCCGTCGCGGCGCACGGGGCGCACGACGAGCCATCCGAGCACCAGCGTCGCGAGCGCCGCGGCCACTCCCAGCCAGGCCGCGCGCGAGCGGGTGAGGACCAGCACCGCCGCCAGCGCCGCGAATCCCACCGCGCCCAGCGCCACCCCGGGCCCCCGCCACGCCCGCAGCGCGCACAGCGCCAGGATGGGCAGTCCGAAGGCGCAGAGGTGCGCCACGAAGTTGCGGTTCCCCAGCGTGCCGCCGGGCGCGCGGTTGACGCTGAAGACGTCCAGCCGCACCCCATACGTCTGCGCCAGCGAAGTGAGCGCCCCCAGCGTCACCGCGATCCCGATCGCCACCAGGAGGGGGCGCGCCAGCCCGGCCCGGCCCAGGGAGCGCGCGGCCCAGAACACCACGATCCCGGACGCGCTCACCCCCAGCGCCCGCATCCCCGCCCACGGGTTCTGCGCCAGCGCCGCGGACAGGGCGCCCAGCACCAGGTACCCCGCCAGCAGCAGGTCCACGCGCCCCACCGTTACGCGCCGCGCCGCGCCCAGACAGAGGATTCCGGCGATCAGCGCGGTCAGGTGCAGCACCAGCTCCTTGGGGACGAAGAAGCGGTCCAGCTCAAACACCTTGTACGTGGCCGCCATCAGCACCACGGCGAGCGCGCCCGCCTGGAGCACGCGCAGCGCCAGCCGCTGCGCCCCGCTCGGCTGGGCCGGGTACACATAGGTGTCATCGCCGGCGTGCTCGTAGACCGGGGTGCGTCGTGCGTAGAGGGACATGGCCGGGGCGCGGATGGTTGGATCGGGCGCGGAGCGGAAGAGTATGCCACGCCGATGCTTCCCTGGCAATCCGCCCCGTGCTCCGGGGGGAACGCGGGGCGAAGTCGTTGAGGGCGCTCGGGAGGTTCAGCCGCCTCCGCCCAGCTCCCCACCCACACCGCGGTGCCTGCTCAGGCGCCGCCGCACCCCCGGATCGCCTGCCGCACGCCGGACTCCAGCGTCGCGCAGCCGAGATGCGTGGGAGCCCGCGTGACGGTGATGTCGAGGGTACCGGCCTCTTCATCCCAGCGGTACTCGGCCTCCACGTTGTGGTACGCCACGCGCCCGCTGGTGCCCGTCGGCGCGGGAAAACCCATGCTCGCCGCCTGCCGGATCAGGCAGTCGTACACCTCGCGCGTAACGCCGCTGAAGCTCATCGTGGGGCAGGACATCCGCATCTCCCTGGGTCGGTAGCAGGCAGCTCGCTCGCACCCCACCGCGCAAGGGAAGTGCCGCCGGTGGCCCGTTCGAGCAGCGCGGCGCTCGCTCCACGTCAACGCCCGCACGACCTTTGATCCGCCTCTGGCCACGCTGGTGAACTCGCCTTACGGTGCAAGCACCGACCCTACTCTTGAGAGGAGCGAAAGCATGTCCCCGTTCAGCGTGATCCACAGCGATCCTGGTATCCTCGGGGGCACGCCCGTGTTCGTCGGCACGCGCGTTCCGCTGAAGAATCTCACCGACTAGCTGAGTGCGGGTCACCCGCTCGACGAATTTCTGGACGACTTCCCTGGCGTGACGCGCGTCCCCCGGCCGCGATAATCACAACGCCGATCCGGAGAGAGGAGACGACCTGCTGGTGGGGGATGTTGCGATCGCAGCTCAGGAAAACGTCGAACTCGGCAGCCGCGAGACGGAGCAGCCGTTTCGCTTGCCGCCCAGCCTGCCTCCACGACGGTCATCACTTCGACCCCGGGCAGCTCCCGGCGTAGCAGGCGTAGCAGGCGTGGCATGTTCTCGTCGAGGAGAATCCGCTTCACGCGACCTTGTCCAGGAGTGCGCGGGCGGCCTGTTCGATGAAGATGACGGCCTGCTCGCGCCGTACCGAGGGGAAGTTGTCGAGAAACTCCTCCAGCGCGTATTCGCCATGCAGGTGGTCGACCAACGCTTGCACTGGAACACGGGTGCCGACGAAGACGGGCGTCCCGCCCAGGATCTCGGGATCGCTGTGGATCACGCTTCCGTCAGGCAGCGCAGCCGGTCGCTGTGGTTCCATGGAACACCTCCAATGTGTCAGACCGGCACGGTTGGCGTGCAACGCAGGCGCTGCACGAGTCACGCCGCTCCCGGTGCGGCCGGCGCGGCATTTGACCAGGGCCGCCCCCCGATAGATAATAGTCCCTTCCGCCCCCGCTTCTCCCGTGAGGGACCATGTCCGAGACGCTCGCCCCGCCCGTCGCCGTGCCCGCCCCGAGCCCCGCGCCCGTCTCCGGCCCGTCCGCGCCGGGGCGGCTCCAGTCGCTGGACGTGTTCCGCGGGATCACGGTGGCGGGGATGCTCCTGGTGAACAACCCGGGGACGTGGAGCGCCATCTACCCGCCGCTGGCGCACGCGGAGTGGCACGGCTGGACGCCCACGGACCTGATCTTCCCCTTCTTCCTCTTCATCGTCGGCGTCGCGATGGCTTTCTCGCTTCTGCCGGCCGCGGAGCGGGGGGCGACGCGCGGCGAGCTGATGAAGAAGGCGGCGGTGCGCGGGCTCAAGCTGTTCGGGCTGGGGCTCCTGCTGGCGGCCTTCCCCTTCTACGACCTGGACCTGGCGCACCTGCGCATCCCCGGCGTCCTCCAGCGGATCGGGGTGGCGTTCGTGGCGGCTTCGGCGCTGGTCCTCTTTCTGAGGCCGCGCGCCCAGGCCTGGGCGACGGCGGTGCTCCTGCTGGGCTACTGGGCGGCGATGCGGCTGATCCCCGTCCCCGGCTACGGCGCGGGCGACCTGGGCAAGGATGGCAACTTCGCGGCGTACGTGGACCGTGCTGTCCTGGGCACCGACCACCTGTGGAAGTCGGCGAAGACGTGGGACCCCGAAGGGATCTTCAGCACCCTTCCGGCGGTCGCCACGGTGATGCTGGGGGTGTTCGCGGGCCGGTGGCTGCGCTCCGCCCGCCCGCCGGCCGAGAAGGCCGCGGGGATGTTCTTCGCGGGGAACGCGGCGCTGGTGGCGGGGCTGATCTGGCACGCCGCCTTCCCCATCAATAAGAACCTGTGGACCAGCTCGTACGTGGTCTTCACGGCGGGGATGGCGCTGAACTTCCTGGCGATGTGCTACTGGACGGTGGACGTGCGTGGGTATCGGCAGTGGGCGCGCCCCTTCCTGGTCTTCGGAGTCAACGCCATCGCCGCCTTCTTCCTGTCCGGCATCATGGCGCGCATCCTCGGCCTGGTGAAGCTCCCCGCCACCCCGGAGCCGGTCGCGCTGAAGACGTGGATCGTCGACCACGCCTTCGCGTCGTGGCTCTCCCCCGTCAACGCCTCGCTCGCATTCGCCCTCTGCTTCGTCCTCTTCTGGATCGGCGCGATGGAGGTTTTGTACAGGCGACGGATCTTTTTCAAGGTCTGATAAAAGTGCGTGAGTGCGTTCGATCCAGCGCATTGACGCACCAACGCACTTCC